>JAGUUJ010000067.1 GCA_020063525.1 Candidatus Omnitrophota bacterium | reverse complement strand
AAGCGAATATGAAATCGCACTTAAGAATGCCTCTTTAGCGCAACCCAATAACATCGATATTTATAAGACCTTAGGCGCAATATATCTGCAACAGAAAAAATTTAAAGAGGCAGAGAGTACCTATCGCTTAATATTGGGTTTATCGCCCAATGATGCCCAGGCGCATTTTTATTTAGGCAGCATTTATGAAGAATTAAAGAACAGGCCACGAGCAATAGCCGAATTAAAAAAGAGCCTTCAGTTAAACCCTGATTATCACGAAGCGATGAATTATTTAGGATATCTTTATGTTGAAGAAAATCAAAATCTAAATGCGGCAGAAACTATGCTCAACAAGGCCCTAACTATGCAACCTGATAGCGGTGCTTATGTGGATAGCCTGGGATGGCTTTATTTTAAACAGGGCAAACTCCAAGAAGCAATAAAAGAATTAGAAAAGGCAGCAACTCTTTTGGAGGATCCCGTTATATACGACCACTTAGGAGATGCTTATTTTAAGCTCGGCGATACTGCGAATGCAAAATTAAATTGGCAGAAGTCCTTGAAATTGGATGCAAAGCAGGATAAGATTAAAGAGAAGATAGATGCAATACACTGATACCCAAATTAAAGAACTGGAAAATAAGGCAAAGCAGATACGCAGGCTCATTATTCAGATGCTCGCTAAAGCCGGCTCAGGCCATCCCGGCGGAAGCCTTTCTTCCGCAGACTTAATTACTACTTTATATTTTATGCTCTTGCGGCATAATCCCAAAGAGCCGAATTGGCCTGACCGCGATAGATTTCATATGTCTAAAGGCCACTGCTGCCCGCTTTGGTACGCAGTCCTAGCGGAATCAGGTTATTTCCCTAGCAAGGAACTATGGAGTTTAAGGCAATTGGGTTCAATATTGCAAGGCCATCCTGATAGGCGCACCCCCGGCGTTACTGTTGCCTCGGGTTCTTTAGGCCAAGGTTTATCTGTGGCACTGGGAATGAGCTTGGCGGCAAGGATAGATAAAAAGGATTACCGCGTATATTGTCTTCTGGGTGATGGCGAGACCCAGGAAGGTAATATCTGGGAAGCAGCCATGGCAGCAAGCCACTATAAATGCGACAATTTATGCGCTATGTTAGATTATAATGGTTTTCAAATCGACGGAAAAACCAAGGATATTATGAATTTAGAACCTTTAGTAGCTAAATGGCAGGCATTTGGCTGGCACGCCATAGAAATTGACGGGCATAATATAAAGGAGATTTTGTCCGCTTACGAAGAAGCAAAGACAATCAAAGGCAAACCTACAATAATAATTGCGCGCACTATAAAAGGCAAAGGCGTCTCTTTTATGGAGAACGTAGTGGATTTCCACGGACGGGCGCCTACCAAAGAAGAAGCTGAAAAAGCACTAAAGGAATTAGAATAGTATAAGATGGAGCAACTATATCAGCGCGATATTTACGGTCAGACTTTAGCGGAATTGGGCCGGGAGAATAAAAACATCGTAGTCTTAGATGCAGACTTATCCGGTTCAACACGCACAAGTGTCTTTGCCAAACAATTTCCTGAGCGATTTTTTAACTTTGGCGTAGCCGAACAGAATATGATGGCGACAGCCGCAGGCCTGGCCAGTTGCGGCAAGCTCGTATTCGTTTCTACCTTTGCCATGTTTGCTACGGGTAGGGCCTGGGACCAAGTAAGGAATACAATCAGTTATAATAATTTTGATATTAAAATAGTTGCCACTCACGCAGGTATTACTGTCGGTCCTGATGGTTCAAGTCATCAGGCCTTGGAAGACGTTGCACTTATGCGTGTCATACCGAATATGAATATAATTGTCCCCTGCGATGGGCCGCAAACCAGCGATGCAATTAAAGCTGCAGCAAACACTAATGGGCCGTTTTATGTGCGCCTGGGAAGGCCTAAGGTGGCCACAATTGAGAATAAGCCTGAATTTAAGCTTGGCAAAGCGCAGGTTTTAACTGAAGGCAATGACCTCACTATCGCCGCCTGCGGCATTATGGTGGGTGAGGCGCTTGTCGCTGCAAAAAATCTCCTTACTAAAGGTATAAGAGCGCGCTTAATTAATGTGCATACCATAAGGCCAGCGGATTCCGCGACCATATTAAAGGCGGCAAAAGAGACAGCCGGAATTGTCGTCTGCGAAGAACACACTGTTATAGGAGGCCTTGCCTCAAGCATTGATGAGCTCGTAGCGGAGAATTATCCCACCAGAATTGTGCGGGTAGGCATAAAAAATAGATTTGGCCAGTCAGGAGAATCGGCTGACCTGTTAAAAGAATATAATCTCACAAGCCTTGATATAGAAAAGGCAGCTTTGCTTTGTGTCACTTGATTTATGTGAATACACTAACTCTTAACTCCTACGCTAAATTGAATCTTTATTTAGAAGTCCTGCATAAGCGCAAAGACAACTACCATAATATAAAGACAATTTTTGAACGCATAGACCTCGCCGACAAAATAATCCTAAAATCCCGCCGAGATAAAAAAATAAATATAACCTGTAACGAAAGCGGCGTGCCGCAAGACCATTCTAATCTCGCCTGGCGTAGCGCCAAATTATTGCAGGATATCTTTAATATTGATAAAGGCGTGGATATTAAAATAATAAAACGTATCCCTGTCGGCAGCGGTCTAGGCGGTGGGTCAAGTAATGCTGCCGCTGTACTCGCAGGCTTAAATAAACTTTGGAAACTGAATGTCACTGAGCATAAGCTCGCTGGGTTAGCCGGAAAGTTAGGTTGCGATGTCCCCTTCTTTATTTATAATAGTCCATTTGCCCAAGGAGAAGCGAGGGGCGATAAGATAAAGCCATTAAAGGCGCTCACTAATGTGCGGCTTTGGCATATTCTGGTTGTGCCCAAGATAGGAGTCTCTACTGCCTCTATATATAAAAGATGGGATAATGAATCCAAGACATTTAAATTGACAATGCCAAAATATAATGTTAATATATTAATTTTGGCATTAAGAAAAAATGACCTTTCGTTGCTCGGCGATGCCTTATTTAATAGTTTAGAGCAGGTTACAGCCCGGTTGTACCCTCAGATAAATGCAATAAAAGAAAAACTTATGCAGTTGGGCGTGAAATCAATCTTGATGTCCGGCAGCGGGCCGGCAGCGTTTGGTGTTGTTTCTTCAAGGAAGGAGGCTCTGACTTTATGTAGGCAGCTAAAGTCGAATAGTTCTTTTGGTGAGGTTTTTGTGAGTCGGACGCACTAAAATTATGCAACAAGATCCTGCGCAGCTAACTAGCTGCCCAGGATTTCGCACAGCAAGTGCGCACTTGCCAGTCCGATATGGCAAGGTGCTGCTAAATGCGCCTTCGGCGCATATTTGTGCTCAAGGAGGTAAACTTATGGAGATAACCGAGGCTAGGGTATTCTTAAAGGATTCGCCGGATAAAAAATTAAAGGCATATGTCACGGTAACTTTTGATAACGCCTTCGTAGTCAGAAATATCAAGGTAATAGAGGGCACAAGCGGGCTGTTTATTGCTATGCCTTCAAGGAAGATAAAACAGCCTTGTCCCAAGTGCGGTTTTAAGAACGAGTTACGTTCCAAATATTGCAATCAATGCGCAAGCCAACTGCCTACAGCACCTCTGTCGTCAGGTCAGGAAGCCAGCGCCCAATTGGAACATAAAGATATCGCCCATCCCATAACTCAGTCTTTCAGAGAATATCTGCAAAAGAGAGTCTTAGAAGCATACGAGCAAGAAAAAACAAAAGGTCCTGGCAGCGCACTATAATTTTTGGGACGTCGTCCAATGGTAGGACACGAGAATTTGGGTCTCGCTATTATGGTTCGAGTCCATACGTCCCAGCTTATGAACTTATGAATAAAAATATTGCGGCCATAATTTTAGCTGCTGGTAAAAGCGTAAGGATGAAGTCGGATATCCCGAAAGTCCTGCATCCTGTCTGCGGCAGGCCTTGCTTAAGTTATGTTTTGGATTTGGTTTATGCCTTAAAGCTCAAAAATATTATCGCTGTCTTGGGGCATAAACATCAAAGTGTTAAAAAATTACTTAAGTCCAGTATAAAAGTTGTGCTCCAAAAAAGGCTTCTAGGTACCGCGGATGCGGTAAAAGAAGCCATGCCATTATTAAAGAACTTTAAAGGGACGGTATTGGTTCTTTATGCGGATAATCCTCTTTTAAAGAAAGAAACTATAAAAAAGCTGTTAGAGCACCATATAAAAAATAATTTAGACGCAACTCTCCTGACCACCAAAATAGATAAACCATCCGGTTACGGCAGGGTCTTGAGAGATAAATATGCCAGTATTTGCGGGATTGTGGAAGAAAAAGATGCGGATGATTTTCAAAAAGATATCCAGGAAATTAATACCGGTATCATTTGTTTTAATAAAGATAGATTACTCGATTCTTTAAAGCATGTCAGGCCTAACAATCGCAAAAAAGAATATTATCTTACCGATACCATAGGTGTTCTTTATAAAAAGGGTTTTCTTTTAGATAGTGTAAAAATTAATGATATCAATGAAGCGCTGGGCATTAATTCGCGGCAGGACCTTGCCAAGGCAAACTCAATTATGCAAAAACGGATTAATGAAGAGTTAATGCAAAAAGGTATTACCATTGTTGACCCGGATTCCACTTTTATAAGCTACGGCGCTAAGATTGGGCGGGATAGTACGATTTACCCCTTTACAGTTATTGAAAGTAATGTTAGAATTGGAAAGAGCTGTTTTATCGGACCATTCGTTCATTTAAGAGAAGGCACGGTCCTTGGAGACGATATAATGGCGGGTAATTTCCTGGAGGTTGTGCGTTCAAAGATTTCTTCTGGAACTCTCCTCAAACACGTTGGCTATATCGGTGACAGCCAGATAGGCCGTATGGTCAATATAGGGGCGGGAACCGTTATAGCAAATTTTGACGGTAAGAAAAAAAATATTACTGTTATAAAGGATAGGGCCTTTATAGGTTGTGATACAGTTCTAGTTGCGCCGGTTAAGATTGGCAAGTGCGCCCGGACCGGCGCAGGAACAGTGGTAACTAAAAATAAGAATGTTCCCGATGGCACAACGGTTGTAGGCGTGCCGGCGAGGCCCCTTAAGAAATAAATAAAATTTGTTTGCCAGTTAACCAGTTTGCCAGTTAACCAGTCGAACAGGTAAACCGGCTAACAGGCTAACCAAGAAACTCCGAGCGACAAAGGAGCGAGGCATATGGATAAATTAGCGATATTTAGCGGGAATGCGAATCCGGAATTAGCTAAAAATATCTGTAAGTACCTTAAAGTCAAATTATCAGACGCATTGGTTACAAGGTTCAGCGAAGGAGAGATACGTGTCAAGATTAATGAGAATGTGCGGGGAAAAGATGTATTTATAGTCCAGCCTACCTGTCCTCCGCCCAATGATAATCTTATGGAACTTTTGATTATGCTCGATGCCTTAAAGAGGTCTTCAGCCCAGCGCATTACGGCGGTGATTCCTTATTTTGGTTATGCTCGGCAGGATAGAAAAGACCAGCCCCGCGTGCCTATCACGGCAAAATTAGTGGCTAATCTTCTGACTATTGCGGGCGCAAATAGGATTCTTACTGTGGATTTACACGCCGGCCAAATACAGGGTTTCTTTGATATACCGGTAGACCATCTCTTTGCAGTGGGTGTTTTTATAGATTACCTTTCCAAATTGAAACTTAAGGATTTGGTGATAGTTTCTCCGGATGTAGGCGGTATAAAAATGGCCAGGGCCTATGCAAAGAGGCTTTCTGCAGACCTGGCAATAATAGATAAGAGACGCGACTCGCCGGAGAAGACAGAAGTAATGTATATATTAGGTAAGGTAGAAGGTAAAAACGCTATCATTGTGGATGATTTAATTGCTACAGGCAGTTCTTTGGTTGAGGCAGTCGGAGGCTTAAAGAAAGCCAAGGCCGCAAGTGTCCGCGCTGCGATTTCGCACGGAGTTTTGTCCGGGCCGGCTAGGGAGCGCATAGGTAAATGCAAAGATTTAGAAGAATTATTAATTACCGATACTATTCCTCTGGATAACCACGGGAAACACTTGCGAATTGAAGTTTTATCCGTAGCCGATCTTTTGGGTGAGGCAATAAAAAGGATTCATAATGAGGAATCGGTGAGTTCATTGTTTGATTAGAGGAGCGAACGACGAATGGAAGAGATAATCTTAGAAATTCAACCGAGAGAAGAAATAGGAAAGAATAAAGTTAAGGATTTAAGAGGAAAAGGGTTCATCCCCGCGGTTATTTACGCAGAGGGCAAGAAATCCTTGCCGATAAAGGTATCACACAGGCAATTGTGGCAGTTGATACACCAGCATCGGTTAGAGAGCATGGTCATTAATTTAAAGATGCAAGACGCTCAGAAGCAAAAAGGCAGGTCTTGTTTAATCAAAGAGATTCAATCCGACCCGGTCAAAGGCGATATAATACATGTAGATTTTAATGAAATCTCTCTTACTAAGGTGATCAAAGTGAATGTGCCGGTGGTTGCTAAAAGCGAGCCCCTCGGAGTGAAGCAGGAGGGAGGCTCTTTAGAGCATATCCTTTGGGAAATTGAGGTTGAGTGTTTGCCTACAGATATACCCAAGGACATTGAAGTAGATGTAAGCCAGTTAAAGATCGGCGATGCCGTTCATATAAAGGATATAACTTTTCCTTCCAACATTAAAGTTTTAAATGCGCCTGAGGCAATTGTTTTCTCTGTAACTGTACCGATTAAAGAAGAAGCGGCGGTGCCGGCTGTGGAAGGCGGGGAGAAACAGGAGCCGGAGGTAATTAAAGAAAAGAAAGAAACTCCCGCTGAAGGCGAAGAGGAAGATAAGAAAGAGAAATAAGCTTATTGTGTAATGTTTCGGTTCTCGGGACTCGGGATTCGGTTCTCGGTGAACGAACACCGAGCACCGATAACCGAGCACCGATAATGGCTACCACAGTACTCATAGTTGGGCTGGGTAATCCCGGAAGAATTTATAAAGATTGCCGACACAATATCGGTTTTTCCGTAATAAGGGCCTTAAGTAAAAGCTATAAAATCCCCCTTAAGAAAGATAATACTTTTTCTCTAAGTGGTAAAGGTAAGCTCGAAGGCGATAACCTCATATTGGCGCTGCCGCTTACTTTTATGAATTTATCAGGCATTGCGGTAAGCGCATTAATTAAAAAATATAAAATAGATTTAGATAATTTACTGGTAGTCTGTGATGATTTAGATTTAGATTTCGGTGTAATTAAGATACGGCCGAGCGGTTCATCGGCCGGACACCGGGGACTGGGGTCTATAATAGATTCTTTAGGCAGCCAGGGATTTTCCCGATTGCGTATCGGTATAGGCAGGCCTTTGCGGGATAATACAGATGCGTCGAGTTTTGTGCTGTCAGCTTTTGCAAAGAAAGAAAAGGGAAAAATTAAAGAGCTCATAGAACTGGCGTGCGACTGTTGCCGAGTCTGGGTGATGAAAGGTATAACAGAAAGTATGAATATTTTTAATGGTATAAAAAAGTATAAAGCACTTTCTTAACCACTGAAAATCGTGTTGAAGTTATTGCGAAGCGATTTTCTTGCCGACGGAGCAAATAAATGACCCGTTCGACTCACTACGTTCGCTCAGGGTCATTCTGAGTGACTGAAAGGAATCGAAGAATGAAAAAATACGAGGCGATGCTTATTATCAAACCGGATTTATCCGAAGATGAGAAGAAAACATTATTTGAGCAAATTAGCGATGCAGTGGCCAAAAATAACGGTAATGTATCGGCTGGCTCTGTTTGGTCGGAAAAAAGAAAATTATATTTTCCGCTCAAAAGATATCGGGAAGGGATATATTACCTTCTGAATTTTACAACTGAGCCGAAAAGCATAACGGATATAAATCATGCCTACAAATTAAACGAGAATATATTAAGAGTGCTCATTACAAAGATAGAATAGTCAGGAGGTAAGACAAATGGCTAATTTTAATAAGGTGTTACTCATTGGCAATTTGACTAAAGACCCGGAATTACGCTATACGCCGCAAGGTGTAGCCGTGGTTAACCTGAGGCTTGCCGTAAATAGAAGGTTCCGGGATAAGAATCAAGAACTAAAAGAAGAAACCTGTTTCGTCACGGTGGTAGTCTGGAATAAACAGGCAGAGACCTGCAATCAATATCTGTGTAAAGGCAGTCCCCTTCTTGTTGAAGGCAGGCTTCAGTCGCGTTCCTGGGAAGATAATTCCGGGCAGAAACGCAATGTCATTGAGGTAAGGGCAGAACGCGTCCAATTCCTCGGGGCAGCGCCTGCCAAGGGAGCCGCCGAATCACCCGAAGAACATCCTCAGGAGCCATCTGCAGAGACTACAGAGACAGCGTGGTTAGAAGAAAGCGAGGATAAATCCAATGCCAGTTAAGAAGATAAAGAGAGTTATTAAAAAACGAGATATCCTATTAGCCGTAAGAAAAAAATTTTGCCGATTATGTGTAGATAAAGTTAAAAGTAATATAGATTACAAGGATGCAAGAAGGCTGGAGGCGTTTATTAAAGAGAGGGGCAAGATTGTCTCGACGCGCATTTCCGGTAATTGCGCTAAACATCAAAGAATGGTTGCAGAGGCAATTAAAAAGGCCAGGTTTATGTCGCTTCTGCCTTACACACGCATATAATGGAAGTTATCTTAAATCAGGATATAGATAGGGTTGGTAAGGCAGGCAACATCGTAAAAGTAAAAGACGGGTTTGCCCGTAATTTTCTTATACCTAACGGCCTGGCTGTGCCTGTAACCCCCGCAAACCTTAAAAAATTAGAACAGGAAAAGCAGCAAAAGACCTTACAATTAGAGAAAGCAAAGCGGGAGGCCGAAGAACTTAAGGCAAAATTAGCACGCCTCTCCTTAACTATACCGGTTTTAACCCACGAAGAAGATAAGTTATATGCAAGTATAACTGAACAGGATTTAGCAGCGGCTTTGAGCGAGGAAGGTTTTAATATTGATAAAAATTCAATCGTGCTGGACGAGCCGATAAAGGCTTTAGGGATATATGAAGTCTCAGTAAATTTACATCCGGAAATTTCCGCAAAGGTAAAAGTCTGGATTGTTAAGAAATAGAGAGAGATGGCAGATATAACTTTAGAAAAACTTCCGCCGCAGAATCTTGAGGCTGAGATGGCAGTCCTAGGTTCGATGTTGATGGATGTGGATGCTATCTCCATAGCCACGGAATCGTTAGATAAAGAATCTTTCTACAAAGATACCCATAAGAAAATATTTGAGGCAATACGAGACCTGTACAATGCCAATAAAGCAGTGGATATTATCACCCTTACCGATGAATTAAAAAGAAATGAAACGCTTGATGAGATAGGCGGCGCGAGTTTCTTAACCGCGTTGGTCAATTCTGTTCCTACCTCAGCCAACATAAATCATTACGTGAGTATTGTAAAAGAAAGATATATCTTAAGGACTCTTATAAATAATTCCACAAAGATAATTTCTATATGTTATGAGAGCGAAGGTAATGTAGATGAGGTAGTGGATAGCGCAGAGAGGTTTATATTCGAAGTAAGCGACAGGAAGCATCACGGCAGCTATCTGCATCTTAAGGAAATTATTAAGGATAGTATTGAAAACATCGATAGGCTTTATCAGAAAAAGGCGCATATCACAGGTATACCGACGGGATTTATAGACTTTGATAGTAAGACTTCCGGCCTTCAGGAATCAGATTTAATTGTCATTGCAGGAAGGCCTTCTATGGGTAAAAGTGCCCTTGCCTTAGGGCTCGCCGAATACGCAGGGGTAGTTGAGAAGATACCTTTAGCATTCTTTAGCTTAGAGATGTCCAAGGAACAGTTAGTCCAGAGGATGCTCTGCTCTCACGCTAGGGTTGATGCGCATAAAGTAAGAACCGGTTATCTTTCGCCTTCGGATTGGCCTCGCCTGACTGCCGCAGCAGGAAAACTCTCCGAAGCGCCTATATTTATAGACGATTCACCTGCGATTTCAGTTATGGAGCTGCGTGCCAAGGCGCGCCGCCTGAAAGCGCATCATGATATAAAGTTAATTGTCCTGGATTACATGCAGTTAATGCGAGGGGCAGGTCACGAAGAAAATAGGCAGCAGGAGATTTCCGATATCTCGCGTTCCTTAAAATCACTGGCGCGTGAATTAAGCGTTCCTGTGGTGGCAATAAGCCAATTGTCCCGGGCAGTTGAGTCACGCACAGACCACCGGCCGCAGCTTTCCGATTTAAGAGAATCCGGGGCCATAGAGCAGGACGCAGATGTGGTTGTCCTGATATTAAGGGAAGAGTACTATAGACCCACTCCTGAAAATGAAGGCATAGCAGAAGTCATTATTGCCAAGCAACGCAATGGCCCTGTGGGTTCAATGAAATTAGCTTTTATCAAAGAATATACCAGATTCGAGAATATCGCCAGAACCGAAGAGGTATAATAATGCGCAGATTATTTTTTATATTCGCAATTTCCTTAATAATAATATTAAGCCCCGGTTTATCTTTGTTTGCTCAAACTGAGCAAAGCCAAACAGAAGAGTCTCCCCCTAAATTGGTTACTGCCATAGAGATAAAGGGCAATAAAAGCATAAGCAGCAACACCATTATATCTAAAATAAAGACTAAGATGGGCAGCCCCTATCAGGAGACCGTTGTCAGCGATGATTTAAAACGCCTTTACCTCATAGGTTATTTTAGCGATATAAAGATCGATACAGAAGTTTATAAAGATGGGTTGAAGGTAATAATTACTGTTACGGAAAGGCCTATAATCGAGAAGATAGCGTTCTCAGGCATCTTGCGCCTTTCGATGAGAGAAGCTCAGCTCAAGGAAACCTTAAAGTCAAAGGAGACGCAATATTTAGACTATCCTAATCTGGCTGAAGACGCTAAGAGCATTAAGAAATTATATGAAAAGCTCGGTTACAGCCAGGTCGAGGTGAATTACAAGGTGGATATCAGTAAAGATACGGGTAAGGCAAGAATAGAATTTAATGTGGTTGAGGGCAGGAGGGTAAGGATTAAGGATATCCTTGTCGAAGGTAATAAAAACTTTTCCGCAAAACGTATATTAAGATTGATGAAAACCAAACGGGCGTGGTTTTTTAACACAGGCGTATTAAAAGATGAGGTATTATTAGAAGATATTGAGCGCATAAAATCATTCTATCACAGAGAGGGCTTTACTGATGTAGTAGTTGCTCACGAGGTTAAATCTCTTCCCCGGAAACCGTTTTTATTGGACATTACTATCAAAATCCAGGAGGGCAAAAAATACCTCGTCGGTAATGTGACTATACAGGGCAACGAGCACATTCTTAAGAAGGATATTCTGGAAAGGCTCAAAGTTTGCGTTCCCGGAAAGGTCTTTAGCGAAGAAGCGTTATCACAAGATGTGGTTAATATACAGGGCCTATATTTCGACCGCGGATATATATCGGCGCAGGTGCAGGAGGCCACTTCCTTGAATTCCTATACCGGCCGTATTGATATTGTCTATAATATCACCGAGAGTGAAGTTGCATATGTAGATAAAATCAAGTTAAGGGGAAATATTAAGACTAAAGATATAGTTATCCGACGGGAGCTAAGAATAAGGCCAGGCGATAAATTTGATGGCGACAAACTAAAACGCAGCAAAGAAAGATTACAAAACCTGGGGTTCTTTGAAGAAGTAAAATACGATACCGAAGATACCGAGGTCGCCAATAAGAAAGACCTGGTGGTTGAGGTAAAAGAATCAAAGACAGGGGCTTTTAGCTTTGGCGGCGGCTACAGCAGCGTCGAGGAATTTGTGGGGTTTGTTGAAATCGAGCAGAAAAATTTTGACTGGAAGAATTTTCCTTATTTTACCGGCGCCGGCCAAAACCTAAAATTTCGGGCAGCAATCGGAACGGTTAGCGATAGCTTTGATTTGAGCTTTACCGAACCCTGGCTTTTTGACTACCCGGTTTCTTTTGGTTTTGATGCCTATAAACGCACTCATAAAAGAGAATCGGATATAGGTTATGGTTATGACGAAGACATAACGGGTGGTGACTTGCGCTTAGGCAAAGAGTTCTCGGAATATCTAAGAGCGGATTTGATGTACCGCTACGATAACATTGATATTACGAATATAACAGAAAATGCCACAAATGATTTGAAAAAAGAGTATGGCAGGAATGTTATCAGTAGTATGCAGTTTGGCCTTACCTTTGATAGCAGGGATAATGTATTTGACCCAACCCGTGGCAATATATTAAGCGGCTCTATAGAGTCTGCGGGCGGGCCTTTAGCCGGAAGTAAAGATTTCTGGAAATTCGGCGGCCGGGCATCGCATTATTTCCCCATGTTTCGCGGTTCTGCTTTAGAAATAAGAGGCCGCGCAGGTTTAGCAAAGCCTTACGGCAACTCTGACCGTGTGCCAATATACGAAAGATACTTTGCTGGCGGCGCTAGCACAATAAGGGGTTACGATGAAAGAAAGGTAGGGCCTATAGATCAGGCATCTAAAGACCCCCTTGGCGGCGAATCCATGTTAATCGGTAACTTAGAATACCTGTATCCTGCATTCAGTTTTATTAAATTGGCTGCTTTTTACGATGTAGGAAATGTTTGGGAAAAAATGAACAAATTCGCATCCGGCGGTTTGAAATCGGGTATGGGTTTAGGCGTGAGAATCAAGACTCCTATCGGCCCTATAATGCTTGATTACGGCATTCCTTTAGATACAGAACCGGGTAGCGACTCAAAGGGTAACGGTAAATTTTACTTTAGTATGAGTCATGGATTTTAAAAAAGGAGGAGGAAGAATGAAAAGGGTAATATTTGCTTCTGTGGTCCTGTTGTTGTGTGCACTGTTTTTTACAGGCGGGGTGTCTGCTGCTGAGAAGTTTGCTAGTGTTAGTATGGAACGTATTGCCAATGGATATTTAAAAGCTAAAGAATATACGAAAAACATAGATGGTAAAGAAGCCGCATATACTGCGGAAATCAATAAAAAAAGAGATGAGGTAAAACAGTTTCAAGATAAAATGAATTTATTGAGCGATAAAGAAAAAGAAGCAAAAAAAGCAGAACTTGAATCAAGATTTAATGACTTACAGGAGTTAGTTAGGCAGAAACAGGCTGATTTCCGTAAAGAAACGTTCGATAAGACGATGGAGATATCAAAAGATATCAAGAATACAATAAGTGACTATGCAAAAAAAGAAGGTTATACTTTAGTTTTCGATGCTGCAGCCCTGGCATATCAACTGGAAAGTATGGATATCACTGAGAAAATTATAGATATTCTAAAT
Organism: Candidatus Omnitrophota bacterium; assembly: GCA_020063525.1. Lineage (GTDB taxonomy): Bacteria > Omnitrophota > Gorgyraeia > Gygaellales > Profunditerraquicolaceae > UBA1562. The sequence continues at coordinate 8,206 of JAGUUJ010000067.1, read as the reverse complement.
AAGGGTTATAAAAAATAGATGCATAGAACCTTAAAAGAAATAGCCGAACTTATTGACGGCGAAGTAGTGGGAAACGGCAGCACAGTTATTACCGGCGTCTCGGGCATAAGAGAGGCAGGCGAGGGCGATATTACATTTGTCGCTAACCCCAAGTATTTTCCTCTTATAGAAAAGACAGGCGCTTCTGCGATTATTACCTCCAGAGACATAAAAACCGCCCCTAAGCCGATTATCCGTACCGATAACCCGTCTCTGGCATTTGCACAGCTCGTCTCTTTTATGGCGCCTTGTGAGTTAAAGCATCCGAAAGGAATACATCCCACTGCAATATTAGGTAAGGATGTGTCTGTAGGGTGTGATGTGGCAGTTGGCCCTTATGTAGTCGTAGAAGATAATGTATCCATAGGAGATAAAACCATAATCTACTCCGGATGTTTCGTGGGACACCACACTAAAATAGGAAGCAATACTTTAATCTATGCTAATGTTTCTATCCGCGAACAAATAACAATCGGCAACCGCGTAATTATCCACAGCGGTACAGTAATAGGTTCTGATGGTTTTGGTTTCGCTACTATAGAAGGATTGCATCATAAGATTCCTCAGGTAGGGACAGTAGAGATAGGCGATGATGTAGAGATTGGCGCAAATGTTACTATTGACCGGGCGCGTTTTGAGAAAACCATAATCGGCAGCGGCACAAAAATAGATAATCTTGTTCAGATTGCCCATAATGTGGTAATCGGCAATAATTCTATTATTGTGGCGCAGGTGGGGATTTCAGGCAGCACTACAGTTGGCAATAATGTTGTTCTTGCCGGTCAGGTGGGGCTGGTGGGGCATATTAATATCGGAGACAATGTAGTAGTAATGGCACAGTCGGGGGTAAGTAAGTCTATTCCTTGCGGGACTGTGGCTTGGGGTTATCCGGCAAAGCCCGCAAGCCTTGCTAAACGCGTAAATGCTGGCGTTCAGAATCTTCCGAGGTTGTACGAGACAGTGGCCCAACTCAAGAAAAAAATAGAGGAGTTAGAGGTAAGGCTTAAAGAAAAATAATATATGGACAAACAAAGGACAATTGAGAAAGAAGCAAGCTTAGAAGGTATCGGATTACATACTGCAAAGAAGGTAAGTGTAACATTCAAGCCCGCCGAGATTGATACCGGTATTAATTTTATCCGCACAGATTTACCTGCTCGGCCTGTTATTAAAGCATCAATTGGTTCTTTGCTTTCCCAATCCCGTTCTCCACGGCGCACATCTATCGGGAGCGATAGCATTGAGATACATACTATTGAACATCTTATGGCAGCATTAGCCGGCTTGTGTATAGATAATATCTATATTGAAATTGACAACGATGAAGTGCCGGGTTTAGACGGTAGCAGCCTGAATTTCTTAGAGACATTGAGTAAGGCGGGAATCAAGGAGCAGGAAAAATCTCGCCGGTATTACCTTATCAAAGAACCTATCTTTGCAGAAGAAGAGGGCTCGGCTATTGTAGCTGTGCCTTCACAGGAATTTAAAATTTCTTATACTTTAAATTATAATCATCCGTTACTTAAGGCACAGTTTCTGGAAATAAATTTCGATGAAGGCGCATTTAAAAATGAATTAGCTTCCTCGCGCACCTTCTGTTTGGAAAGCGAGGTAACGGAGTTACAGCAGCAGGGTTTAGGACGCGGCGCAAATTACGAGAACACGTTGGTTGTGGGTGAAAGCGGCGTCATAAAAAATAAGTTACGTTATCCAGACGAATTTATCCGGCATAAGATATTGGATTTATTGGGAGATTTATATATTTTAGGTATGCCATTGAGGAGCCATATCATTGCTTTAAGAAGCGGTCACTCTTTGAATTTAAAGTTAGCCAGAAAGATAGACCAGCAAAGACAGAGATATTCCTTAGGAGGGGTAGGAGTAGACTATCATCCCCAACAAGGAGAGGAATTGGATAGAGAAGCCATTATGAAGATACTGCCACATCGCGAGCCTTTCTTATTTGTGGATAAAATCATTTCTTTAGAGACAGGCAAACACGCAACCGGCATAAAAAATGTAAATATCGATGAATATTTCTTTAAGGGGCATTTTCCCGGCAGGCCGGTTATGCCAGGGGTTTTAATTATTGAATCAATGGCCCAAGTGGGCGGCGTCATGATGCTTTCACCAGAAGAAAACAGAGGTAAAATTGCCTATTTTATGTCTATAGATAATGCAAAATTTAGAAAACCGGTTGTGCCGGGAGATCAACTTATTCTGGAAGTCCAAGCAGGTAAGATAAAATCAAGGACGGGCCTGGTGCATGGCCGGGCATTGGTGGATGGTAAGGTAGTGGCAGAGGCGGACTTGATGTTTGCTTTGGTTGAAGGTTAGGGCAATATGCAGATACATCCTACAGCCATAGTTTCTAAGAAAGCGAAATTGGCCGACGATATCCAAGTCGGCCCTTATGCTATTATAGGCGATAAGGTCGCAATAGGTAAGGCGACATCGATTCATGCTCATTGTGTTATTGAGGGCAATACCACTATCGGTCGCGGTTGCGAGATTTTTACCGGCGCCGTTGTCGGAAGCCGGCCGCAGGATTTAAAATATAAAGGCGAGAAGAGTTTTTTGGTGATTGGCAATAATAATATCATCCGCGAGTATTCTACCTTTAATCCCGGAACAGGAGAGGGCAGTAAGACTATTGTCGGCAACGATAACCTTTTTATGGCTTATTCACACATTGCACATGACTGTGTGGTAGGCAATAATTGTGTCATCGCCAACAACGGTACCCTGGCAGGCCATGTAACAATTGAGGATAAAGCAGTTGTAGGCGGGTTGGTTGCCATACATCAATTTGTCAGGGTGGGCATGCTTTCTATCATCGGCGGCTGTTCTAAGGTGGTGCAGGATATCCCGCCTTACTCTACCTGTGATGGCCATCCAGCGCGTGTATACGGATTAAATCTTGTCGGTTTAAAACGTAACAGCATCTCAAAGGATTCAATAGAGCAGCTTGACCGGGCATTTAGAATATTCTTTAATACAGGTCTCACCACAAGACACGCATTAGAAAAGGTAGAGCAAGAAGTACCGTCCGGTAACGAAGTTTCTTACCTCGTCAATTTTATAAAAAACTCTCAGAGAGGAATAGTCCGCTCCTGTCGTAAATAGGGACTGTCCCTAAAAATTAATATGGAAAAGATTGGTTTGATTGCAGGAAATAGAAGGTTTCCTATTCTGTTTTCTGAAGCCGCAAAGAAAAGAAACTGTCATATTGTGGCAGTTGCCATAAAAGGCGACACATCTCATAAGCTAAGAAAATACGTGGATAAAATCTACTGGATAAGCCTCGGTGAATTCAGTAGATTGTTTGAAATATTTAAAAACGAAGGCATAACCAAGATAGCTATGGCCGGCCAGATAAGCCCGCACAGATTATTCAGTAAGGAAATAGATAAAGACCCGCAACTTAAAGATTTACTTACAAGTATAAAAGATAAAAGGGCAGATACGATATTCGGGGCAATGGCAGAAAAATTAAATGCGTCGGGTTTTGAATTAATAGATTCCACGACCTTTATTGAAGAGCTTCTGCCTAAGCAGGGAACGCTTACAAAGAGAGCGCCTAATTTTAGTGAATGGGAAGATGTATATTTCGGGTCGAAATTAGCAAAAGCGATTGCTTATTTGGATATAGGCCAGACCGTAGCGGTGAAACATAAGGCAATAGTAGCGGTTGAGGCTTTGGAAGGAACTGATAATCTTATCCGGCGCGCGGGTAAGATTGCCAGGGATAATTTTGTAGTAGTTAAGGTAAGTAAGCCTATGCAGGATGCGCGTTTTGATATGCCGGTAGTGGGCTTAAATACAGTAAAGAATCTTATAAGGGCAAAAGGTACCTGTCTTGCTATTGAGGCAGGAAAGACAATCTTTATGGATAAAGAAGCGAGCGTCGAACTAGCAGATAAAAAGGGTATTTCTATAGTAGCGGTGTAAAAGAAAAATCTTGACAGTTCTGTATTGTCGTGTATAAATAATTGTAGAAAAGGAGGGTATTATGGCAGCATTAACGAGGTCAAAACCAATAGAATTTAAGATTTATGCGCCACAGGCAAAAAGGGTCAGTCTCGCAGGGAACTTTAACAATTGGGATACCAGGATGTTGACTGCGAAAAAAGATTCTAAGGGCAATTGGATAGCAAAGGTTAATCTGAAACCGGGTAGACACGAATATAAATTTTTTGTTGACGGTTCCTGGCTTAACGATCCCCATTGTACTTCTTGCGTTTCTAACTCCTTTGGTACTCAAAACTGCACCGTAGAAATAAAGTAAAATAGAGAGATTACTCCCACCTTTTGATTTTGGGTGTCGGGTGTTGGGTTTAGGTTTAACCCAACACCCATACCTAATACCAAAATAAGGTGGTTTTTTTGTGCTATGAAATACATATACGGACCATTAAAATCACGCAGATTAGGTTTATCTTTAGGTATAACGTTAACTCCATATAAAGTATGTAGTTTTAACTGTATTTATTGCCAGTTGGGTAAGTCGATAGGTACGACGACCGAGAGAAAAGAATACATCCCGATACAAGAAATCATCAATGAATTAAAGCTCTGGCTGCAAAATAATACTTTAGAGGCAAAGGATTTAAATTATATTACTTTTTCAGGTTCAGGCGAACCCACATTAAATATTAAAATAGGCCAATTAATCGCAGAAATAAAAAAAATTACTGCTGTGCCTGTAGCGATTATCACCAATGCTTCCTTATTGAATGTAACTGCGGTGCGCCAGGCGTTGTCTTGCGCGGATTTAATAATTCCATCCTTAGATGCAGTTACCCCTGAAATATTTACAAAGGTTGACCGGCCCAAAGAAGGCATAAACGTAGAAGACATAATAAACGGCTTAATAGGCTTAAGAAAGGAATTTAAAGGTAAGATTTGGCTTGAGGTAATGTTGATTAAGGGTATAAATGACGATTTGGCCCATATCAGGAAATTGAAGGATATCATTGATAAGATAAATCCCGATAAAGTTCAGCTTAATTCTTCGGTGCGCACAACCGCAGAAGATAATGTTTTAGCCGTAGATAAGAAGAAGCTCATGAAGTTTAAGGAAATATTAGGCGATAAGTGCGAACTTATCTAGGGACGTCTTTATACCTAATCGAGGGACGTCTTTGAATCCAATCGGAAGGGTGTCCCCAAATAGTTGCGCCCATAGCTCAATTGGATAGAGCGCCAGTCTTCGGAACTGGATGTTGCAGGTTCAATTCCTGCTGGGCGCATTTTTTTAAATTTGCGATTGCAAACTCGCATATTTTAAGATAAAATAGTTTATATTTAGAAGGATAAAATAATAAAAATTGACAGGTTAGGGCCATTAGCTCAATTGGCGGAGCAGGACACTCTTAATGTCAAGGTCGTAGGTTCGACTCCTACATGGCCCACCATTTAAAATCCGCCCGTGAAAACCTACGAACTTATTGAACATACTGCAGATATAGGTATTAGAGTCAAAGGCAGTGATTTGAAGGAATTATTTCGAAATGCTGCAGCGGCGATGTTTGATATCATTGCTGAGAAAAAAGAACCAGAAATTAAGAAACAGGCAGAAATAAAAATAAAGCAGAAGGCAGATAATTTAGAAGAACTCTTTGTAAATTGGTTAAACGAACTGCTTTCTTTATCCGCCACAAAAGAGCTGATATTTTCCGGTTTTCAAATAAATAAAGTAGATAAGAATACCTTGCAGGCTGTGGCAATGGGCGAAGATATCAAGAATTATAAAGTAAACACAGAGATTAAAGCAGCCACTTATCATGAGTTAAAGTTAGAAAAGAGCTCAGGTGGTTGGCAAGCAGAGGTGATTTTTGATGTCTGATATCTGGCAAGGACCTTTAGAGAAGATTGATGATTATCGCTGGCGGATACCCAAGTCATATAAGCCCGGTATGCGCGTGCCGGGCATTATCTATGCGGATGAAAAATTATTAAAGGATATCCGGCATGATAAAGCACTTGAGCAAGTCGCAAATGTGGCATTTTTGCCAGGAATTGTCAATGCTTCTTTAGCCATGCCAGATATCCATTGGGGATACGGTTTTTCTATCGGCGGCGTGGCAGCGACGGATATTGAGCAGGGCGGGGTTATTTCTCCCGGTGGCGTAGGTTTTGACATAAACTGCGGCGTCAGGATGTTAAAAACCAACTTCCAATACGAAGAGATAAAAGATAGAATAAAGGATTTAGTCTATACATTATTCTCGGATGTACCTGCCGGAGTGGGTTCAAAGGGTGATATAAGGGTAAGTGCAAGAGAAGAAAAGGAAATCTTGTTCAAGGGTTCGAAATGGGCAGTAGATAAAGGATACGGAACTGAAGAGGATTTGGAATGCACCGAAGAATACGGCGCCATACAGGGCGCAGACCCTTCTTGTGTTTCGGATAGGGCATATGAAAGAGGTAAGGCCCAATCCGGCACTTTGGGTTCAGGGAACCACTTTTTAGAGATCCAAGTTATCGACCAGCTTTATGACCGCGATATTTGCGATGAATTCGAGCTTACCTTAGGCCAGGTAACTATAATGATACATTCTGGTTCGCGGGGTCTGGGTTATCAGGTTTGTGATGATTACACAAAAAGTATGATTCATTGTTTGCAGAAATACAATATCAATGTTCCTGACCGGCAACTTGCCTGTGCGCCAGTTAATTCTCCTGAAGGGAAAAACTACCTTGGCGCAATGAAATGCGCGGCTAACTATGCCTGGGCAAACCGGCAGTGTTTGATGCATCTTACACGCAAAGTATTTGAGAAAGTTTTTGGCATGCCATGGGAGAAAATGGGGATGTATTTAATTTATGATGTGGCGCATAATATTGCCAAGCTCGAAAAATATATTATTGATGACAAAGAAAAAACTTTATGCGTTCACCGTAAAGGCGCTACGCGCGCATTCGGTCCGGGCCATCCGGCATTACCGCCAAGATATAAGAAGACAGGTCAACCGGTGATTATCCCGGGCGACATGGGAAGGAATTCCTATTTACTTGTAGGTACACAAAAGGCAATAGAGGAGACGTTCGGCTCGACGTGCCATGGCGCCGGAAGACTGAAATCCCGCACTGCTGCTACTAAATCCATAAATCTAGATGCGCTATTGAAAGAATTGGAATCTAAGGGTATAATGGTTAAGGCATCCGGCCGGGGAACTATTGTTGAAGAGGCGCCGGAAGCGTATAAAGATGTAAATGAAGTTGTAAATGTAGTGCATAACGTCGGGATTTCCAAGCGCGTATGCCGCATGCGGCCTCTGGGAGTAATCAAGGGTTAGAAGTAGGGACTGTCCCCGAAGGGGACTGTCCCTAAAAATGATAGCAATATGTTAGACATAAAATTCATTCGCGAAAATCCGGACGCAGTCAAGAAGTCAATTAAAGACCGCGGATTAAAATTAGATCTGGAGAGCTTGATTAAACTCGATGATTCCCGGCGCAAAGCCTTGGGAGAAGTTGAAGACTTAAGAGCAGAAAAAAATAAGGCGAACGATGAAATCAGCGCTTTATTAAAAGCGAAGAAAGACGCGAAAGTTAAGATTGCCTCAATGAAGAAAACCGCAGACAGAATTGACCAGTTAGAGGATAAGCTGAAAGAAATCAATGCGGAATTGGATAAATCATTATTAGTCATTCCTAATATACCGCATTCTTCAGTTCCTGTCGGCAATGCCTCCTGCAAAAAGACAGTGCGCTCGTGGGGTGAGTTGCCCAAATTTGATGGTTCGACTCAGCCGCCTTTGGCGGCTTCGCTCACCATCAACCCTGAGCGAGCGAAGCGAGTCGAACGGGTTGATTTTAAGCCTCTGACGCACATAGAAATAGCTCAGCATTTGGATATCATTGATTTTGGCCGCGCAGCAAAGATTACCGGCTCAAATTTTATTCTATATAAAGGCTGGGGCGCAAGATTAGAAAGGGCTTTGATTAATTTTATGCTGGATTTACATATTAAAAAACATGGTTACACCGAAGTATTTCCTCCTTTTATGGTAAATCGCCAGTCAATGACGGGAACGGGACAACTTCCTAAATTAGAAGAGGATATGTATCGGTTAAAAGACGATGATTTATTTCTTATTCCCACTGCTGAGGTGCCGGTCACTAATATATTCCGCGATGAAATATTAAACGAAGATGATTT
>JAGUUJ010000031.1 GCA_020063525.1 Candidatus Omnitrophota bacterium | reverse complement strand
GTAGCCCAGAATTTGGGCAAAAATTTGGCAAAAGTGGTAGATATTCTCGTCTGTGGTGGCTTGAGTGGAACAATGAAGGCGGTTTGCAGCGGTTTTAAGGCTGAGGGTGGCCTAACTATAGGCATTATACCAGGTTACGACAAGAGAGATGCTAATGCTTTTGTAGATATAGTTATCCCTACAGGGTTGGGTTTGGCAAGAAATGTCTTAGTGGTCAAAAGCGCAGATGTGGTGGTGGCTTTGCCGGGAGAAATGGGCACACTTTCCGAAGTTGCCTATTGTTTACAATTTGGCATACCAGTGATTAGTCTTAATTCTTGGGATATAAAAGGCGTAATTAAAGTCAATACCGTGGAGGAGACAATAGATAAAGTCAAAGAATTTCTAAAGGAGAGCAAGCGATGAAGGCAATTTTAATGTTAGAAGATGGCAAGAGCTTTGCGGGTGAGGGTTTAGGCGTGGAAGGGGAAAAAATCGGCGGGGTAATCTTCAATACAGCAGTTGTGGGTTATCAGGAGATGATGACTGACCCGGCTAATGCCGGAAAAATCCTGGTTCTCACCTATCCTTTAATCGGGAATTATGGCACGGCACCCAAATTTAATGAATCTAAGGGGGTGTGGCTAGCAGGTTTTGTGATTAAGGAGAAGAGCAGGATATTCTCCAACTGGCAGGCAAAGCAAAGCCTGGATGATTTTATAAAAGAGCAGAATTTAGTGGCCATGAGCCAAGTGGATACGCGCACTTTAGCTGTGCATTTAAGACAGAAGGGCGAGATGCTGGGAATTATCTCCACTAAAAATTTTGAGGCAAAAGAGCTATTAGCCAAGCTCAATGATTTTAAAAAGAAACCCCCTGAAAGCGCATTACCGAAGATTTCTGTGTCCAGGCCCTTGCATCGGGGCAGAGAAAAGGCAAAGTATAAAATAGCTATTTTGGATTTAGGCATAACCAATAGTGTAATCCGGCAACTGGAAACAATGGGTTGTTCCATAACGCTCTTACCTTATAATACTTCTGCCCAAGAAATCTTAAGCGCCAAACCCAAAGGATTAATTATTTCCAATGGGCCGGAAGAGGACGCAGGATTAAAAGAGGTAGTGGATAATATAAAACCACTGATTAATCGATTGCCCATATTAGGCATATCTACAGGCCATCAAATTCTGGCGCAGGCTTTAGGCGCAAAGCTCACTAAGTTAAAATTAGGCCATCGCGGAGTAAATTATCCGATACATAACCCTGCTTCTTATAAAGGCGAGATTACGGTTCAGAATCACGGTTATGTTGTGGATGCGGATGCGCTGAGTAAAATAAAAGAAGTAAAAGTTACGGGTTATAATTTAAATGACCGTACCGTCGAAGAAATAGAGGGTAAAAAACTAAAAATTATCGGCACACAGTATTATCTAGCAAGCCCCGGCTTTAATGAGGTAAACAGCGTGTTTAAAAAATTTATTAAAATGCTAACGAAGGAGTAGATAATGCCAAGGCGCAAAGACATCAAGAAGGTTTTAATGATTGGTTCAGGTCCCATAGTTATTGGTCAGGCTTGCGAATTCGATTATTCCGGCTCTCAGGCCTGCAAGGCCTTAAGAGAAGAGGGTTTCTTTACAATTTTAGTCAATTCTAATCCCGCTACGATTATGACTGACCCAGACATGGCAAATATTACCTATATAGAGCCGCTGACTGTGGAGATGGTGACTAAGATTATTGCCAAAGAAAGGCCGGATGCCATCTTACCCACCTTGGGCGGTCAGACCGGGTTGAACCTGGCTTTCTTTTTAATGAAACAAGGTATCTTGAAAAAATATGGGGTAGAATCTATTGGTGCTTCAGTTGAGGCTATTTCCTGTGCCGAAGACCGTGAGCTCTTCAAAAAGGCAATGCAGGAGATTGGTATTGATGTGCCCCGAAGCGGTATTGCTACTACAGTTGAGCAGGGTTTGAAAATAGGTCTTGGTATTGGTTTCCCCTTGATTTTACGACCAGCTTATTGTTTGGGCGGAAGCGGCGGCTCCACAGCCTATAATAAAGAAGAGTTAGAAAAATTTCTCTACAAAGGCTTAGAGACCAGTCCGGTGCATCAGGTTTTAGTAGAACAATCTGTTTTGGGCTGGAAAGAAATCGAATTTGAGGTCATGCGCGACTGCGTAGATAATGTGATTATGATTACGTCTATGGAGAACGTGGATCCTATGGGTGTGCATACCGGTGATAGTATTGTGGTGGCACCTAGCCAGAGTTTGACTGCCGAAGAATACACTAATTTTGTGAATTTATCCAAGAGGATAATCCGTCGCGTAGGTATAACAGGCGGTGGTGCGAATATTCAGTTTGCACAAAACCCTGATAACGGCCACATTGTGATTATTGAGGTTAACCCCCGACTTTCGCGTTCCTCTGCGCTTGCTTCTAAGGCAACGGGTTTTCCGATTGCCAGAGTTGCCACAAAATTAGCCGTAGGTCTGACTCTACCTGAGGTCATGAATCAGATTACCGGAAAGACCACTTCCTTTTTCGAACCCACAGTAGATTACTGCGTCTTTAAAATCTGCAGATTCACCTTTGAAAAGTTTCCCCGGGCAGAACGCGTCATCAATACCTCAATGAAGGCAGTGGGTGAGGCCATGTCCATAGGCCGCAACTTTAAAGAGGCATTGCAAAAAGGTATCCGCTCCATCGAGATCTCCCGTTTTGGTTTTGGTGCAGATGGCAAAGATAAGATTACTGATGAGATGCTCGCCAAGCCGGATAATGGCTTAATAAGATTAATTAAAGATAAAATCCGTATCCCTAATGATGAGAGATTATTTTATATCCGATACGGCTTAAAAGCAGGGTTATCTATTGATGAAATCTATGAGCTTTCCAGGATAGACCGCTGGTTTCTTGATGAGATGAAAGAGTTAGTGGAGACGGAAGACGAGATACGAAAGTTTAGGAACAATGATGCCGAGAAAGAGATAAAAGTTCCTCTGGATTTATTGAAAGAGGCAAAGAAAGAAGGTTTTTCTGATCGGCAGCTGGCATATTTATTGAATTCGAAGGAGGATAAGGTGCGCGAGTTTCGTAAAAAACAAAATATTAAAGCAGTTTATAAATTAGTGGATACTTGCGCCGGCGAATTTCACAGCAAGCAGCCCTATTTTTATTCTACCTATGAGACGCAAGATGAGGGCAGGCCCAGTAAAAATAAAAAGGTGGTTATCTTAGGCGGCGGCCCAAACCGCATTGGCCAGGGCATTGAATTTGATTATTGCTGTTGTCACGCTGCCTATGCCCTGCGGGAAGAAGGCACTGATAGTATTATGATTAATTGTAATCCCGAGACCGTCTCCACTGATTATGATACCTCAGACAGGTTATATTTTGAGCCGTTAACTTTAGAGGATATTTTAAATGTCATTGATTTGGAGAAACCCATTGGCGTGATTGTGCAGTTCGGCGGCCAGACACCGCTTAATCTGGCAATACCTTTACGTAAAGCAGGAGTGCATATCTTGGGAACGTCAGCAGAGAATATTGATATTGCCGAAGACAGGCAGCGCTTTAAACAGATGTTGCATAAATTAGACCTTTTGCAACCAGAAAATGGCACTGCCTTTACTTTTCAGGAAGCAAAACAGGTGGCAGAGAAAATAGGTTATCCGGTCTTGGTCAGGCCCTCTTATGTTCTGGGCGGCCGGGCAATGGAGATTGTTTATGATGAGGCGACCTTAGAGTATTTTATCAAAGAAGCAGCTGAGGTATCCGGAGAGCACCCCGTGCTCATCGATAAGTTCTTAGAGGATGCGATTGAAGTGGACGTGGATATGATCGGCGACGGTGAGGCCTTTGTTATCGGCGGGATTATGGAGCATATTGAAGAAGCAGGTATTCATTCCGGAGATTCAGCCATGGCGCTTCCTACCTATACTTTATCACAGGAGATATTGGACAAGATTAGAGAGGCAACCTATAAAATGGCTAAAGAATTGGATGTGGTGGGCCTGATGAATGTGCAGTATGCAGTGAAGGACGATAAGGTTTATGTGTTAGAGGTTAATCCGCGCGCCTCAAGGACCATACCTTTTGTCTCCAAGGTTATAGGTGTGCCCTTGGCCAAGTTAGCTACCAAGATTATACTGGGCGCAAAACTAAAGGATTTAGGGTTTACCAAGGAGGTTATACCCAAACACGTAGCAGTCAAGGAGTCGGTATTTCCTTTTAATCGTTTCCCCGGCGTAGATATTATTTTGGGGCCTGAGATGAAATCTACAGGCGAAGTAATGGGCATAGACGTGGACTTTGGCCGCGCTTATATTAAAAGCCAGATTGCTGCCGGCCAAAACCTGCCGCGCAAAGGCAATGTCTTTATTTCCGTCCGGGATAAAGATAAAAGAGCAGTGGTATTTATTGCCAAGAAATTGCGGGATTTGGGTTTTTCTATCTATGCTACCGCCGGTACCGCTACCGCTTTAGAAAAAAATGATATTAAGGTTTTGGTGTTGCCTAAAATTGCCGAGGGCAGGCCCAATATTTTAGACCTGATGAAAGACGGCAAGATTCAATTAGTAATCAATACGCCTTCGGGCAGGATTCCCCGGCAGGATGAAGTTAAAATCCGTTCGCAGGTCATTTTATACAACATACCTTATACTACGACTATCTCCGGTGCCCAGGCCACTGTCAATGGTATTGAGGCAATGGCAAAGAAAGATTTGAACGTCAAGTCATTGCAGGATTACCATAAGAAAATAAAATCCCAAATCCCAAATCCCCTGCCTGGCCGGCAGGCAGGAAAAATCAAAAATGGAAAAAATAAACATTAGAACAACCAAAAGAATAGATTTAATAGACATTACTGACCAGATACAAAATATCGTGGCTAAAAGTAAGGTTAAGGACGGGATCTGTTTTCTTTTTTGTCCGCACACAACCGCGGGTTTAACCATTAATGAGAATGCCGACCCTTCGGTCAGGCAGGATATAACAAATGCCTTAAATAAACTTATTCCCGAAGGTGCGGGTTATATGCACGCCGAAGGAAATGCCGACAGCCATATAAAATCCTCCCTTTTTGGTTCTTCGCTCACCATTTTTATTGAGGATGGCCAATTGGCATTCGGGATTTGGCAGGGGATATATTTTTGTGAAGGTGATGGCCCGCGTTCCAGAGAAGTTTGGGTTAAAGTCATAAGGACTGTCCCCGTCAAAGCCAATTGATTGTTTGCCAAAGGGGACTGTCCCTAAAGGATGTGATATGCCGGAGTTGCCTGAAGTTGAGACCATCAAGAGGGAGCTGGAAAAAGCAGTTTTGGGTAAGAAAATTACCAAGGTGTGCGTACATAATCCTGCGGTAATCCGTCAACCTTCTGCGGAGAAGTTCAAAAGGGAACTAAAGGGGATGAGTATTAAGCATATCTTGCGCAAAGCCAAGGTTTTAATTTTAGAGTTATCTAACGGCAAATTTTTAGTTATTCATTTAAAGATGACGGGCCAGCTGATATACCCCGGCAACGGTAAAAAAAGCAGGGTCAGTTTCAAATTGTCCGACGGCAAGACGTTGGACTTTAATGACCAAAGATTATTTGCGGAGCTACGCCTTTTGGATGACTGGCGCAATTTAAAATTTATTCAAAGATTAGGGCCTGAGCCGTTTGATTTAACCGTGGATAAGTTTAAAGAAATGCTCACCCCCAAGAAAACTAAAATCAAACCACTCCTTATGGACCAGACATTTATTTCAGGGGTAGGCAATCTTTATGCAGTAGAGGCGCTCTTTAGAGCTAAAATTCATCCCGGAAGGCCTGCGGCGAGCCTTTCGGATAAGGAGAAAGAATTGCTCTTCAAAGAGATAAAGGAGACCTTATCCGAAGCGATCAAATATAAGGGCTCATCAGTGGACCAATATGTGCAATTATCAGGTGATCCTGGAGATTATGCGAGGTATCATAAAGTCTATGGCCGGGGGGGCAAGCCGTGTTTGGTCTGTAAAACCGCGGTCAAGAGAATTTCGCTAGGCGGACGCGGCACATACTTTTGTCCCAAGTGCCAGAGATAAAATATGAAAAGACGGCTTAAGATAAACGGGCTCATTATCTTCTTGGCTTGCATATCGCTCATTTTGTTTCCCGCTGTATTTTTACGTAGTACTAAGGAGGCCTCTTGGGATAAACTCGTAGAGATATTTGGTATTGCATTTATCCTTTTGGGCCAAATCTTTAGGGCTTCAAGCCGCGGTTATAAATCCGAAAATTCTGGAAGCGGACACTCTTTAATTCAGAGCGGCCCATATGCCTTGGTGCGCAACCCCATGTATTTAGGGATACTTTTTATCGGGTTGGGTATTGTGTTAGTGCTATTTAACTGGTGGGTAGTAGTTATTTTTCTCTGTATTTTTATCTGGCGCTATCTGCTTCTTATATTTAAAGAAGAAAAGAAACTCTCGGCTATGTTTCCTCAGGACTACGAAGATTATCAGCAAAAGGTTCCTCGCCTTCTACCCTCACCTGCTGTGGTATTACAAAAGGATATTGCTGAATATTTACCATTAAAACTATCCTGGCTAAAAAAAGAAATCGGCTCTATATTAGCGGTATTATTGCTCGTGCTTTTTCTGGAAGGCCGGAAGGATGTTAAGAGCGAAGGCATAAGAATATACCTGAAAGAAGCAATATTATTTCTTATCATAATTATATTATTTATATTTTTCATTATCTATTTAATCCGGCGCACTAATAATCAATGCTTCGACAAAGCTCAGCATTGATGGTGAGCGAAGTCGAACCATCAACAAAAAGATGCTTCAAGTAAGAGTAAAAATACTTTATAATAAGAAAATCCAGGGTAATTATTTTCATTTAGTTCTCCAAGCATCGAAAATAACCAAAGAGTCTTTGCCCGGACAATTTCTCAATATCAAGGTAAACCCCGTTAGAAATACCAAGGCCATAACAGGTGAAAGCAAAATTTCTAACGGGGTAAATGATGCTTATGAGCCACTCTTACGCAGGCCCTTTAGTATCCATAGAGTAAAAGGAGTCAATGTAGAGCTCCTTTATGAAGTGGTGGGTCGTGCCACTGAGCTTTTATCACACCGAAAGCCCGGTGAATACTTAGACGTGATTGGCCCCTTGGGAAACGGGTTTAGTGTTAACGGGTTAACGGGTAAACGGGTAAACGGGTTAGCAATTTTAGTTGCGGGAGGGATGGGGGTAGCGCCCTTAGTTTTCCTTGCTGAAAAAATAAGGGAAATCCAAAATCCAAAATCCAAAATCCAAAATTTAGTTTTAATCGGAGCAAAGACAAAAAAAGAAATCCTCTGCGAAAAAGAGTTTAAAAAATTGGGCTGCGAAGTGAAAATTGCTACCGACGACGGCTCAG
>JAGUUJ010000028.1 GCA_020063525.1 Candidatus Omnitrophota bacterium | reverse complement strand
TAATCTGGCCTTTTGAGGTAATTTTTGCGGTTTCAATTACGGTCATTTTGTTCACTCCTTTCTTACTTCCTTACATCCTTACTTTCAATAAAAGCACAACTTAAAAAAGTTGGGTTGTCAAGAAAAGTTTTAGCCTAAACTTTTCTTGATCCTGGTAATAGTTTTGAGCTCTTGGAAGCGCTCCAACGAACTGGTAGGACCTAACCATGAGGTTTACATATAGATTAAACTTATTTTAACCTCGGGGGTTAAAAAGAAAGGAGTTCTTTTAAAAGCCCAAACTGTTACTCCACATAATACCTCAGTGCAGCTGTTACATCAGAATGTCCTACAGAAGAAACCTGTAAGGCGTTTGTTACTGCATCGACCGCTCGAAGTTCGCCTAAGCCTTAAGAATGGCTGTCCTATTACACTACCTTTGACAAATAAATTGGGAACTATTTGTTATTCTTTAATTTCTCAGGGTGATGCTTTACAACTTCGGCTTGAACCAAATAGATCACGTCTTCTGCGATATTAGTAGTATGATCACATATACGCTCCAAGAAGCGAGCTATTAGTAATAACTGAACCGCTCTTGGCGCAGTAGTCCCATCTTTCACCATATAATCTTCAATAAGTTCTTTTTGTATGGCGTTGCGAAGTTGATCAGCTTCGGAATCGGATAGCAATACCTTTTTAGCTAAAGCAATATCTCCCCTCACAAATGAGTCTATGGACATCTTAACCATATTTTGCGCAACAGCCGCCAGTTTAGGTATATCAATTAATGGTTTTAAAAGAGGCTTATCCACTATTTCAAGCGTCCGCTGGGCTATATCTACCGCAATATCTGCTATTCTTTCCAAGTCAGTATTTATTTTCATCCCAGTGGTAATAAAGCGGAGGTCACCAGCCATAGGTTGATAGCGCGCTATCAAATCAATGCATTTTTCATCTACCGCTAATTCCAATTTATCAATATTGGAATCATTTTCTATGACACTCTTAGCCATATCCCTATCCCGATTTTTCAGCGCTTCAATTGATTTATAAATAACTTCTTCTGCCAAAGCGCCCAGCTTAAGAATATCCTTATTCAATTCTTTTAGTTCTTGATCAACATGCCGTTCCATTTTAAACCTCCGATTTTTATCCGTATCTTCCGGTAATATAATCTTCTGTGCGCCTATCACCTGGCGCGGTAAATATTTCTTCTGTTTTTCCAAATTCTATTAGTTCACCTAAAAGCATAAAACCCGTATCATCTGAAACACGCGCTGCCTGCTGCATATTGTGGGTAACTATTATTATAGTATATTTATTCTTTAGTTCCCGCATTAATTCTTCGACTCTTGCGGTTGCTTGCGGATCTAAGCTAGAGCAGGGCTCATCCATTAACAAGACATCAGGCTTAACCGCAATGAGCCTGGCAATACAAAGCCTTTGTTTCTCTTCTAAGGATAATTTTAAAGCGGGCTCATTTAGCTTATCTTTTAACTCCTCCCACAAAAGAACCCCCTTAAGGCTTGTTTCCACTATTTCATCTAATTTATCCCTGGTTACACCCTCCCCATGAATCTTCTCTGCGAAAACTATATTTTCATAAATTGACAAAGGAAATGGATTGGGACGCTGAAACACCATTCCTACTTTTTTACGCAAGACTACTAAATCTGTCTGAGAATTCAGAATATTAGTATCTTCAATTAGGACTTCTCCATCCGTACGCACGCCATCAATTAAATCATTCATACGATTGAAGACCCTAAGAAGAGTAGATTTGCCACATCCCGAAGGGCCGATGATGGCAGTAATCCTGTTTGCCTCAAAGCTTGAATTTATGTCTTTAAGAGCATGAAAGCCACCGTACCAGAGATTCAAATTTTTAGTTATTATCTTTGCCATTATCCAAATTTCCCTCTGATATAACCATCCGTGCGTTTGTCGAAGGGTGCAGTAAAGATTTTATCTGTTCTATCCAGCTCGATAAGCTCGCCATTTAAAAAGAAAGCTGTCCTATCGCCAACCCTGGCTGCTTGCTTTACGTTATTTGTTACTAAAACGATTGTATATTTTTGTTTTAGTTTAACCATAGCCTCTTCTACTTTCGCTGTAGAAATAGGATCAAGCCCAGAACATGGTTCATCAAATAAGATTACTTCAGGCCCTACTGCTAACGTCCTTGCAATACAAAGGCGCTGCTGCTGCCCTCCTGATAATTTAAAAGCCGATTCCTCCAGCCGATTTTTTACTTCCTCCCAGAGATATGCTTGCTGTAATGCTTCTTCTACTTTTTCTTCCAGCTTTTTTTTCTTTCTTTCTCCATGCATCCTAAGCCCATAGGATACATTCTCAAATATGGATAAGGGGAGCGGCAAGGGCAAGGCAAATACCATGCCTATCTTACGGCGCAATACCTCTATATTAATTCCCCTTATATCTTCCCCTTCTATCTCTACCGCTCCGGTCATCTTAAAATTCGTATTAAGGTCATTTAAACGATTAAGCGTGCGTAAAAAAGTTGTCTTGCCACTATTTGCAGGTCCAATTATGCTTAAGATTTCATTAGATTGAATCTCCATATTCACCTGCTTTAAGGCATGGATAGAGCCAAACCAAATATTTAAATCGTGTATTTTGAACTTTACCATTTTTTATTTTTCCTGAATTTATAACGGATGATTATCGCCACTAAGTTCATAAACAAAACTAATGTTAGTAATACCAGCGCCGTTCCATAACGCACTTTTTCATCGACATTAGGCACCTGGGTTGAGATAACATAAAGATGGTAGGGTAAAGCCATTGCCTGATCGAAGATAGACTTAGGCAGTTGTGGTAGGTAAAAAGCCGCAACAGTAAAAAGTATGGGCGCTGTCTCTCCTGCTGCTCGCCCCAAACCTAAGATCGTTCCGGTCAGTATTCCGGGTAGGGCATTCGGCAAAACAATGTGTCTGGTGGTCTGCCATTTACTTGCGCCTAAAGATAAACTTACCTCGCGGAAAGAATACGGAACACTTTCTAATGCTTCGCTTGAAGCAGTAATAATTACAGGAAGGATCATAATTCCAAGCGTAAGCGAACCAGAAAGAATTGATGCTCCAAATTTTAAAAATACTACAAAAAGGGCTAGGCCAAAAAGTCCATAAACTACAGAGGGTACGCCTGCCAGATTAACAATTGCTAATTTTATAATCCGGGTAAGCATATTGTCTTTTGCATATTCGCTTAAATATATGGCTGAAAGAAGACCTATTGGTAAAGCAAAGATAATCGCTCCTGTAACTAGATATAATGTCCCTATAATTGCCGGCAATATTCCGCCTGCGCGCATTCCTTGCCGCGGTATATCCGAAAGGAATTGCCAGTTAATCGCAGGCAATCCTTTTTGGATAATAACCACAACTATCAGTCCAACCGGTATGATTATTAAAAGTGTGGCTAAGAATAAAAAGAAAAATGCGATATTCTGCGTTCTGTAAGGATTTTTCATTGTTGTCTTTTGTGCAGAAATAAATCTGCGCTTACGTTAATTGCAAAGCTAATAACAAACAGGACTATGCCGATGGCAAACAAAGCAAAATAATGTTCGCTGCCTACTACCGCCTCTCCCATTTCAGCGGCAATAGTAGCGGTTAAAGTTCTTACGGGCACTAAGATGCTCTTGGGTATAACCGCAGCGTTACCAGTAATCATCATCACTGCCATAGTTTCACCGATTACTCGACCGATCCCAAGCATAACTGCAGCAAGTATGCCGCTTGATGCTGCTGGAAGCATTACCCGCCATATCGCCTGCCAGTGTGTCGCTCCTAAGGCAAGAGCGCCTTCTTTATACGTCTTAGGGACAGAATACAAGGCATCCTCGGCAATAGAAACTATGGTGGGCATGGCCATAAACGCCAACATTATTGAACCAGATAAAGCAGTCAGACCTGTTGGTAGATGAAAGATATTTTTTACTAAAGGGACAAGGGTTACCATGCCGATAAAACCTAAGACAACGCTGGGAATAGCTGCTAACAACTCTATCCCTGCCTTAAGAATCTCCTTGATCTTTAATGGGGCTATCTCAGCGATATAAATAGCACAACCAACGCCTATGGGTATGGAAATGATTGCCGCTCCCAAAGTAACTAATAGAGACCCTAGAATTAACGGCAGGATTCCTAACTGCGCAGGCTCTGAAATAGGATACCAGCTCTTACCAAAGAGAAATTTTAAAGGGCTTACAGTCTTAAATACTGCAAGCCCCTCTTTAAGCAAGAATAAAAAAATCAGCACTACAAAGAATATTGAAGCTAAACCGCAAATTAAGATTAATTTTTCAATAATAAACTCTTTTAGCTTACGCATATATTTTATTTATTAACTGGCACAAAATCTGTCACCAAAACAATATCCTGCCCTTCTTTAGAAAGCGCAAAATCTATAAAATTCTTTACCGCGCCTTCCGGCATGCCGTTGGTATAGAGAAATAACGGCCTTGAAATCGGGTATTTACCATTTATGACGTTCTCTATTGTCGGCGCTTCATATTCTGATTTCTCATCTTTGGCTATATGTAATGGCTTTTGTTTTTTCGAAATATACCCCATTCCATAGTAACCAATAGCAGCGGGATTCCCTGCTACTTCATCTGCGATTGCCTGAGAAGATGAAAGCATTAAAGCGCTTGGGGCAAATTCTTCTTTGCTATTAGGCTCATTCTTTCTTAAGACATGTTCCTTAAAATAAACATGGGTTCCAGAGTTAACTTCGCGCGAGAGTATCACAATCTTCTCATTTTTCCCACCTAATTCTTTCCAATTAGCAACTCTGCCGGTAAAAATTGCTGCCAGTTGATCTATAGTAAGCTTGCTTACGGGGTTATTCGGATTCACAACAACCGCAAGGCCATCTAATGCCACTTTTATTTCATTAGGATTTATGCCTTTTTGCTTGGCAAGACTAATTTCCTTCTCTTTGATATTCCTTGAACTCATAGCAATATCACAGGTGCCGCTGATGAGACTCGATAGACCTGTGCCTGAACCTCCGCCTGTAACAGCTACGAAATTAGTAGGATTTTTCTCCATATACTTTTCAGCCCAGGCCTGGCCTAAATTAACCATAGTATCCGAACCTTTGACTTGTATTAAATTTTTAGCTTTTGCCGCAAATGCGGAAGTTGCGAATGTAACCACTATCAGAACGAATAACAATCTCTTAAACACGCATTCCTCCTAGTTTATAGCATATTTTACCTATATTATGCCTAGGTGAAGTTAATGTAAAATCTATGTGAAATCTTAAAACGCTATCTTTAGCTTCGTCCCCAACACATTGACATCTACCCACTTTCCTGAACTTTTGGCGCTCTGCAGCATATAATAAATTTCTGCTTTCAAATTCTTGGCCAAGTTCATACTAAACCCGGAAGAAAACCTGTTCTGGTTTAATTCGCTGGGCACACTGCCAAAAGATATAAAGATTTCATCTGAGAGATACGGCTGAATATCTATCTTGGTAAACTTCCACGGCAACTTTAATGTCGCTTTGTTACGATATCTCCAGGAGTCATCCTTATAATCAAAATTTCGGTATTCCATGCGGTTACGATCCTCAAATTTAAACCCCTCTAGATCCCAAACTAATGTTGCGGTTAGATAAGGTTCGTTTTCCGGTTTAAATTTTCCTTTAACTAATTCATAAATTTGACGATATCCTCCTCCAATATTCAACCAGCTTCGCAGGTCATAAAAGAACCCGACGTCGTAGTGTTGATAATAAAATTCGTGGGCATTACTTCCCCAGCGAAATTCTTC
>JAGUUJ010000093.1 GCA_020063525.1 Candidatus Omnitrophota bacterium | reverse complement strand
AATGCTAACTCAGAGGAGTCCACTTCATGAAATGAACCGTCTATAAGATTCACTTTCACGTCTACTACAGGATAACCCGCATAAACTCCGTTTTGCATGGCCTCAACAATACCTTTTTCCACCGCCGGAATAAATGACTTAGGAATAGCCCCACCTTTTATGCCGTCTATAAATTCAAATCCTTCTCCGGCCGCGCCAGGAGAAATCTCCATCACCACATGACCGTACTGGCCCCTGCCCCCGGATTGTTTTATGTATTTACCTTCTGCGGTCGCTGACTTTAATATTGTCTCCCGATAAGCAACCTTGGGCTTGCCTACAACCGCCTCCACGCCGAATTCTTCTTTTAATCTATCGACGATAATTTCAAGGTGTAATTCACCCATGCCGGTCAGAACGGTCTCTTTGGTCTCTTTGTCAGTCTTAACTATAAATGTAGGGTCCTCTTCTGTAAGTTTTGCTAATCCCTTACCGAGCTTATCCTGGTCCTGTCTGCTTTTAGGCACGATACTCAGCGAAACAACAGGCACGGGAAACTCTATAGCCTCAAGCAATATAGGGCTGTCAAGGTCACAGAGCGTATCGCCGGTTATAGTATGTTCAAGGCCGATTGCAGCTACTATATCCCCGGCAAAGGCATTCTCTAAATTCTGCCTTTGATTGGCATGCATCTCTAAAATTCTTCCGATTCTTTCTCTTTTATTTTTCCTGGCATTAAGCACATACGTCCCGGTTTCTAACACTCCTGAATAAACCCGAAGATAAACCAGTTTTCCCATATGCGGGTCAGCCTGCACTTTAAAAGCTAGCGCAGTGAAAGGCTCATTAGAATCCGGGTGCCTGCTGATAACTGTTTCTTTATTCTCTGGGTCATAGCCACTAACCGCAGGCAGGTCAAGAGGCGAAGGAAGGTATAAATTAATTGCATCCAGTAATTTTTGCACGCCCTTATTTTTAAAAGCCGCGCCGCAAAGCACAGGGACCATTTTATTGGCCACCGTGCCTCGACGGATAACCTGCAGGAGTTCTTCATTGGTAATGGAAGCGGGCGACTCCAGATATTTTTTCATCAGCGCCTCATCAAATGCCGAAGCCTTTTCAACCAGCATATGACGGTATTTATCTGCCGCCTCTTTATAATCCGGAGGGATATCCTCTATACGAAAATCTTTGCCTTGAGATTCTTCTTCGTATATATAAGCTTTCATCTCTACAAGGTCAATGACTCCGCGAAAATCAGCTTCAGCTCCGATGGGGATTTCTAAAGGAATAGTATTACCGGAGAGTTCCTCCTCTATGCCCTTTAACACCGCAAAGAAATCTGCGCCTACGCGGTCCATTTTATTGATAAATGCGAGTTTCGGGACATTATATTTATTGGACTGATGCCATACAGTCTCTGACTGCGGCTCAACCCCTCCTACCGCGCAAAAAACAGCTATAGCGCCGTCGAGAACCCTTAAAGACCGTTCAACCTCAACCGTAAAATCAACGTGGCCGGGCGTATCAATAATATTTATGCGGTGCTCTTTCCAGAAACAAGTGGTGGCTGCGGCAGTGATAGTAATACCTCTTTCCTGCTCCTGTTTCATCCAGTCCATCTGAGCCTTACCGTCATGAACCTCGCCTATTTTATGGGACTTACCGGTGTAAAACAATATTCTTTCGGTCAGGGTGGTCTTACCTGCATCAATATGCGCCATAATCCCGATATTCCTGGTTTTCTCCAGGCTGAACTTCGGGGTAGGCTTAGGTTTCAGCTTTGTTTCTTTTTCTTTCTCTTTCCGTTCTTCGGCGGGTTGCTCTTTTTTAGTTTCTTTCACCTCTGGCTGCTCTTTCTCTGCGCTAACTACCTCAAGGCCTTGCGCTCCCGGCTCAACCTCTTTTGCCAGATGATTCTTTAATTTTATGAGCTCCTCACTTAATTTCTTAAGCCGCTCCTCTTTTTCTTCTAATTCCTTCTCTACCTCACTGTATTCCTCATTTAATCTGTTAAAATCTCTCTTAGAAACCCACTCGCTTTCTGCCAAGTCCTTTTTCATTCCGGCGATGGTTTCAGTATGTGCCTTTATTTGTTTCTCGCGCTCCTGCATTTCTTTGTTGTATCTTTCGATTTTCGCTTTTAAGGCCAAAATCTCATCAGATTTCCCTTTGCTTTCTTTTTCCAGCAACTTATAACTCTCTTGCGCCTCTCTTAATTGCCTGCTTAAATCTATGTTCTTTTCGAATTCCTCCTTTAATTCTTTTTCTTTATCTCTTATTTTCTTATCAAAATCAGCGCTCTCTTCTTTGATTTTATTAACCTGTTCATCGCTTTTCGTAAGCCACTCTTCTCTTTTGAGCAATTCTTCTTTTAATTCTGACTCTTTTTTCTTTGTTATTTTAATCTCATCTTGCAAATTGGTATAGTCGGCTCTTGCTTTTTCCAGTTCGCTTTTTAAAGAACTGATTTGGCCTTCCAGCTTAGAAATCTTTTCTTCTTTGGCAGCAATCTCCGGGTTGACCGGAATTTGAGTCTGCCCTGTATCTTCGGGCAGGAAGTAATCATATAAAGCGTATCCGCAGATAAAAACCAGGGTAGAAAACATCACCCAGAAAACCCAGGTCGGCATGTTTATTTTCCTTTCAAAAATTGCTCAGAACCGTTT
>JAGUUJ010000048.1 GCA_020063525.1 Candidatus Omnitrophota bacterium | reverse complement strand
GGGCGATACCTTTCAGGTATATAAACATAAACAAGGCGCCCCAATAGCGACTATTGAAGCTGTCCAGGTCCGTCAGGGCATCTCGGCTTGTGATATAAAGCAAGAGGTTACGCCCATAGAAGTGGGCGATATCGTTAGATAGAATTTCTAAATATCTATATAGATAATGCGCGTTAAAAAAAATTCCTCCGGAAATATTTCCATAAATGATGTTGCCCGCCTGGCAGGCGTATCCATCACTACGGTTTCGCGCGTAATAAACAAAATCCTCACAGTTAAAGAAAAAAATCGTATTCGGGTGCAAGAGGCAGTCAAACAGCTTAAATTTCAACCTTCTATTTTTGCGCAGCGGCTCGCCACCGGCAAGAGCAATGTGGTGGCATTGGTTATACCGCGTTACGAAGGAATATTTTATTCTTATTATGCCCTGGAGTTGATACGGGGCATAGGCACGCTTTGCGAAGCATTAAAATTAGATTTATTATTACACCTTACTGACAGCCGCACGTCGCTTAATTTAAAAGGTATCGGAGGAATAATTTTTGCGGACATCATCGGTAATCGGGCTCAACTTGAAGATGCATTAGCTTCCGGTATTCCCTCTATGGTGATCAATAATTATGTCGAGGATTTAGAAGTCAGCTGTATTGCTATAGATAATATAAGAGGCGCGCTAGATGCAGTTAATTATTTAATCGATTTAGGCCATAGAAAAATAGGACACATAACGGGCGATTTAATCACCCAGGCAGCAGCTTGGCGTTTTGAAGGCTATAAACGGGCGCTGAAAAAGAATAATATTGAGTTTCGCCAGGATTATGTATTTAAGACGGATTATTCGCGGGGACAGGCCAGGCTTGCCGCGGAAAAATTAATCAAGATGCCTCAAGCCGCACCCACTGCTGTATTTGTTGCCTCTGATTCTATGGCACTTGAGGTAATGACAGTAGCGAGGGAATTAGGCCGCAAGATTCCCGGCGATTTGTCTATCGTGGGTTTCGACGATAATCCCTCAGGGCTTTATGGGCCTGTATCTTTAACCACCGTAAGGCAACCTTTGATTAGGATGGCAGAAGAAAGCGTAAAAGAGTTGAATCTTTTGATATCTCGCAAGGACAAAGGTATAAAGGTAAAAAAAGTCCTGCTTCCGACAGAGTTAGTAATTAGAGAATCCTGTCAACCCCTCACCTTTGAGCATATTCAAAAACAATAAAAGAATGAATTTAACAAAGGTGCGGGGTCAACCCCTCGGTTCTAGTAAGGCATAACCCTTCGACACAAAATATTGTATATAATAATTATTATAATACCATATATTGTATTTTTTCCTTGACAGAAGATTTTTGAGTGTTATACTAATTTTGCGCAATTAATGATAAATAAAGGTATTAATTTTTATTTAATCCGGAGGAAAAATGAAATTTGAACTTTCCGAAAATGCTCTTAAGGTCCTGGAGAAAAGGTATCTGAGTAAGGATGAGACAGGCCGGGCTATTGAGACACCAGAAGGTATGTTTCGCCGTGTAGCCAAGGCGATTGCCAGCGCAGATAAACTTTACAATAAAACAGAAGAAGAGCTCGCCAATCTAGAAGAGTCCTTTTATCGCATTATGGCCGCTTTGGAATTTATGCCTAATTCGCCTGCATTGATGAATGCCGGAAAAGAACTTGCGCAGTTAAGTGCTTGTTTTACCCTCCCCATCGATGATTCTATGGATTCCATATTTGAGACCCTGAAAGCAGTCGCTATGATCCATAAATCTGGAGGCGGCACAGGGTTTTCCTTTTCTCGCCTGCGCCCTAAAAATTCTACGGTCAAGACCACCGGCGGAATTGCATCAGGCCCGGTTTCTTTTATGAAGGTCTATGATGCGGCGACAGAGGCCGTGAAACAGGGCGGAACCCGTCGCGGGGCAAATATGGGAATCTTAAGAGTTGAACACCCCGATATATTAGAATTTATCACCTGCAAAGAAAATAATAAAGAGATTACCAATTTCAATATCTCGGTTTCCGTTACCGATGATTTTATGCAGAAACTCCAAAATGGCGAGAGTTATGATTTAATTGATCCTCATACAAATAAAACTGTTCAACGGCTTAATACAAAGGAAATATTTGATTTGATCGTCAGGCAAGCGCATAAGAACGGCGAACCGGGAGTAATATTTATTGATCGGATTAATCATGTTAATCCCACACCGAAGTTAGGGCAGATTGAAAGTACTAATCCCTGCGGAGAGCAACCGATTTTGCCTTATGAAAGTTGTGATCTTGGCTCTATAAATTTGGCGAAGATGTATAAGGAAACAGGAGCCGGACGTTATGAAATTGATGGCTCGACTACGCTCACCATCAATCCTGAGCAAACAAAGTGCGTCGAACGGATTGACTGGGATAAATTAAGAACCGTAACGCATTTAGCCGTGCATTTCTTGGATAACCTTATCGATGTAAATAAATTTCCTTTACCGGCGATAGAGAAAGCTACAAAATTAACGCGTAAGATCGGCCTGGGCGTAATGGGCTGGGCAAGCCTATTAATACGCCTGAATATACCTTATAATAGCGATGAGGCAGTTGCCCTGGCTGAGAAGGTGATGTCTTTTATATTAAATGAGGCGACTATAAAATCGCAGGAGTTAGGCAAAGTAAAAGGATTATTTCCTGCTTTTAAAGGCAGTATTTATGACAAGAAAGAAGGTGCCCTGCGCCTGCGCAATGCCACATTAACCACAATTGCTCCTACCGGAACAATTAGTATTATTGCGGGTCCTTGTTCTTCGGGAATAGAGCCGCTTTTCGCCATTTCTTATTACCGTAATGTAATGGATAATGATAAACTCACCGAGGTAGAGCCTTTATTTGAGGAGGTGGCGCGCAAACGTGGATTTTATAGCCGGGAGTTGATGCAGAGAATTGCCGAAAGAAGTTCTATTCAGGATTTTACGGATATTCCTGAAGATGTAAAGAGAGTGTTTGTTACTTCCCATGATATTTCACCCGAATGGCATGTGCGCATGCAGGCTGCTTTTCAAAAATACATACATAATGCTGTCTCTAAGACCATAAATTTTCCACATCAGGCAACAGTAGAAGATGTCAGGCACGCTTATATGCTGGCATATGAATTGGGTTGTAAAGGCATTACTATCTACCGTGATAGAAGCCGCGAAGAGCAGGTTTTAAATATTGCGCGTCAAGAACAAAAGCAAGACGCAAAAACGTCAGAGCCTAAAAAAGAAATCGCTCCGCGTCCGCGCCCAGAGGTAATTAACGGTACAACGACCAAGGTGGCCACAGGCTGCGGTAATCTCTATGTAACCATTAATAGTGATGAAGAAGGCAGGCCCTTTGAGCTCTTTACCCAGATGGGTAAGGCCGGTGGTTGCGCTGCCTCTCAACTTGAAGCAACTGGCCGGTTGGTTTCCCTGGCTTTTCGCTCAGGCATTGAGGTAAAATCCATTATTGAACAATTACGTAATATCCGTTGTCCCAGCCCTTCCTGGGAAAAGGGACAGCGTATATTTTCTTGTGCCGATGCCATTGCCCGTGTAATTGAAAAAAGGCTGATGAATGGCGCGGCCGCCCCGGTTTCTCTGGAATCACCAGCAAGCGTAGCTATGAAACATTCCCATAGCGATGAGCCTGTGATTTCTGATTTTGATCTGCATGGGGAGATTGTGGGCGTTTGTCCGGATTGCGGAGGAGCGCTGCGCCATGAAGAAGGCTGCGTTAAGTGCCACGCCTGCGGATTTTCGAAGTGTTAAATAAAAGTTTTAGCGTATAGCGTATAGCGTAGAGCGTATAGCGGATAGTAAAATCTAAAAATCTAAACGCTAAACGCTATCCACTAACCGCTAATAAACTATGAAAAAAATATTATATATTGTCTTGGACGGTCTCGGAGACCTGCCCATTAAAGAATTAAACAACAAGACTCCTCTTGAGGCAGCTTTAACGCCTAATCTTGACCGCCTCGCCCAGAAAGGTAAAAGCGGCATTGTCTATCCTGTAGCCAAAGGGATTGCTCCGGAGTCAGATATTGCGGTGATCAGTCTTCTGGGTTATGATGCCCGCAAGTATTATACGGGGAGAGGCCCGTTAGAGTGTTTTGCTGAAGGG
>JAGUUJ010000126.1 GCA_020063525.1 Candidatus Omnitrophota bacterium | reverse complement strand
GACACATTTATTCTTTCCCTGATTAATCTTAAGAATACGCCGCTATTTTTGATATCACCGACAAATATTGCTCCCACAATAAAGTTATCCTTTAAGATGATCTTTTTATAAAGGTTTTCTTTTGTATTGCGGAATTTCAATTCTTCAAAATTAGTATCGGCCTCTTTTACCTTATATAAACCTAAGGACACTACGGGAAGGCCGAAGAATTCTAAGGAATTCATTCCCAGGGAACCTGCATAATTAAGATTATCGCCTGCGCCTGACATATTTGCTCCGGCGATTTTGCCTTGCTCAACCGCAACCGGCCAGAGGGCATTCATCGAAAATTGGCCTAATGCAACATCGAAACTCTCTGCACAATCTCCGGCAGTATAAATATTAGGCATATTTGTCTGCATCGAATTATTAGCAAGTATGCCTTCATTAAATTTTATCTCTGTCTCCTTGATTAAATCTATATTTGGGGATACGCCCTTACCTATAATTATTAGGGAAGATTCAAACGCCTTGCCTGAATCAAGCTTCACTGCCTTTATGTCGCCGTTGCCGATAATTTCATCTACATCCTGTCCTAAGATTATTTCGATTCCATTTTCTTCCAATCTTCTCTGCATAAAACCGGCGGCTTCGAAATCCAGCATCTGCGACAAAACCTGTTTAGACTTTATAATAACTTTTACTTCGACATTCCTCTTCTTCAGGCCGTACGCGCCTTTTAGCCCGATAAGTCCGCCGCCTAAAACACAGGCTGCCTTTGTCACCGGTAATAACCCGGAAATATCCTTTGTGTCTTTTATAGTGCGGAAACCAAATACGCCTCTTTTTTTAATCCCTTTTGTTTCTGGGAATTTAGGCGAGGCGCCCGTAGCTATAAGTAAGGCATCATAATTAAATTGGGTCTTATCTTCACAGACAATACGATTCTTTTTAGGGTCAATGCGCATTACTTTTTTATTTAACAATAGTTCAATATTATTTTCTTTATAAAAACTTTCTGCCCGGTATAAGATTTTATCTTCTTTTATATCTCCTGCTAAATAATAGGAGATAAGACAACGACAATAAGCAGAATAATCTTCATCCGAAAAAACAAGGATCTTTGAAGTCTTGTCCTTTTGTCTTATAGCCTCAACTGTTGCAATGCCCGCTGCAGAATTGCCTATGATAACAAACTGTTTCATGTCGCTCGCTTATCTCCCAAACAGCGCTTATCTTGTCGTGGGACAGTCCCCTTTGGTTAGCCAGTATTAGCTCTGGCGGGGACAGTCCCTACTGGCGATGCTAGTTCTTCTTGCCAGATAATTGCGCCTGTTAGGCAGGCTTTGACACAACTGGGTTCGTCCTTGTCTTTACATTTATCACAGCGTATGGGTATTTTTGTCTTTATATTCGGCCTGATAGCGCCATATGGGCAGACCATCACGCACATCCAGCAACCCACGCAGCGTGATTCGTCGTGTAAAACCATGCCTTTTTCTTGAGCATAAACTAAAGCCGCAGCCATACACGCATCCACGCATTTTGGGTCTTTGCAATGCCGGCAAGAGACCGGATAATTTTTATCTTTAGAGGATATTATCTTCTTTCTGGGCAAAGATAAAATCTCTTCTTTAATTGTTTTGAATAACTCATTGCTGATAGAATGAGCCACAGCACAGGCAATTTCACAGGATTTACAACCTAAACATTTTTTGACATCATAATATAACTGTTTCATTATTGGTACATCCTTGGTCTCAAATTCAACGCCTTGCGTTTTTTATCAATGTGTTCAATCATCAGCTGCGCCATTTTTATGGGGTCATCACAAAACTCAAATCTGCCGCCGACAATTCCTTCTAAATCTTTGGTTAAATAATCTGTCAGGTTTTTACTACCTAAAGTAGCAAAAGGACTTGCGCCGAAAATAGTATAAACGCCTGAGGCAACAAAATAAAATCCAATAGTAATTGCCTTCTCGGACATCCATTCTGGCGCACAACCTGCTGCCGGGATATCCGATAAATCCTGGCCCAAGCCGCCTTCTTCGATGATATAAGATGCTGCGGTTAATATGCGGGAATTATCCACGCAAGAGCCAAGATGCAGAACCGGCGGTATTCCCACTGCTTCGCAAATCTCCTGTAATCCTTTCCCAGCATAAACCTTGGCTGCCTCAGGGATAAGTAGTCCTTGTTTTGCGCAGGCAATGGCAGAACAACCGGTTTGTAAAACCAAAATATCATTCTTAATCAGTTCCTTAACCAAGGTAGTATGAAAATAATCGTGGGTCTGTTTAGGGTTGTTGCAACCCACAACGCCGGCAAGCCCACGCAATCTCCCAGAAATAATTGCTTCATTTAAAGGTTTATAAGTGGCACGGTATTTACCGCCTAAGATTTGAAATACAATTTCCTTGGTGAATCCAGCGACTAAATCCATCTCATATTTAGGTATATTTACTCTCTCTTTATTTCTATTAGAGAAATTTTCAATACCCACTTTAATAATTTGTTTAGCCACTTCATAAGCCTTTTCCGATTCGAATTCAATATGAGTAACTCCGGGAAAACGTGCTTTGGGATTTGTAGTAATAAGCTTGGTGTGGAAACAAGCAGCAACTTCTTGTAATGCCGGCATAATACACTGCACATCTACCATCATTACTTCCACAGCTCCGGTAATAATGGCTAATTCCTGCTGCAAGAAATTACCGGCCACAGGAACGCCATGACGCATAAGAACCTCATTAGCTGTACAACAGATTCCGGCTAAGTTTATGCCCTCTGCTCCTTTTGCTTTAGCTAATTTTATTAACTCCGGATCTTGACTTGCTTTCACTGCCATTTCCGAAAGAATCGGCTCATGTCCGTGCACTACAATATTTACACAATTCTCCTTTAATACCCCTAAATTAACTTTACCCCTTATAGGCTCAGGCGCACCTAAAATAATATCCTGCACATCAGTAGCAACCATTGAGCCGCCCCACCCATCAGAAAGGGCACAACGCATACCATTATTAATAATATTTTTATAATCATTATCTACGCCCATGGTTGTGGTGTGCAATAGTTCCACTACTTCTCTATCTATGCCGCGCGGCGTAATACCTAATTTCTTCCAAATGGCTTGCCGTTTTTTGGGTGCTCGCTTCGTAAATACGAGTTCCCCTTCCTGTTTGCCAAATTCTTCTAATAATTTTTTAGAAAGTTCTTTGGCAATTTGTTCTTTTACCTTGTGGCTTTGGCTATCGGAAGCCAAACCACTGCCCGCTGGCTTGTTAGTATCAATACCGAATTCCTGTGCCAGGTTTTTTAGTTTCTCAATATCCAGGATTTCATAGTCATGCGCGTGGCCTTCGGATAATAAAGACAGGGTATAAGCTACATCCCGGCCATGGTCAGAATGCGCAGAGGCACCTACTGCGATTTTACGCGCTAAATTTCTTGCCGCAATCGTATCTGCATTCGCACCGCAAACACCGACTTGCGCACCTTCGCCAAAAGGGTCAATCCTACAGGGACCCATATTGCAGATAGTACAACACAAACCCAATTGTCCGAACCCGCATTGAGGTTCTTGCGATTCCAATCTATCCCAGGCAGTCTTTATATTTTCGTCTTTAGCTTTTTTCAAGACTTCCTGCGTGGCTAAGTCTATAGATTTTTTTTCAATATCGGACATCTCCTCCTCCATAACTATAATCCTGCTGCATCTAAAACCAGCGGAACCTTTTTATCCCAGCCAATGGGCATAATGTGTATGCCCTGGGACATTGGCTTTAATTGTTTTATGAGCCTGGCGGCAATCTCTACTGACTTTGCTACCTTGTCTTTGGTTTCTTCCATTTCTTTTATAAGATTATCCGGCACAAATACACCGGCAACATTTTTATTCATATAGCGGGCCATACCCGCGGACTTTAATAAAACAATGCCCGTTAATATTGTTGTCTTTAAATGTTTAATTTTAGATAAAAAATTCTCAAAAACCCTAATATCATATACTGCCTGGGTCTGAAAAAATTCTGCCCCTGCTTCAATCTTCTTCTCCATCTTGAGAATCTGCGGCTCTATGGGGTCTGCGCCGGGATTAACCACTGCGCCCAGGCAAAATTTAGGCGGCTGGCCTTCTAATTTATTGCCATTCATATCAGAGCCGGCCTTTAGTTTTTTTACCACCTGTAATAATTGGACAGAATCAAGGTCGAACACAGGTTTTGCCTCAGGATGGTCTCCTAATGTAGGATAGTCACCGGTTAAGATAAGTAAATTTTCTATGCCCAAGGCTGCTGCGGACAAAATATCGGACTGTAAAGCCAGGCGATTTCTATCGCGGCAGGTAACCTGAAATATCGGCTCAAAACCTTTTTGTTTTAATAGGCCGCAAACTACTAAAGAACCCAGGCGCATCACTGAACTCTGTAAGTCAGTTACATTTATGGCATCGGCCCGGCCCCTGATAAGTTCAGCGTCTTCTAATATTATCTTTGTCTCAATACCTTTCGGCGGTCCAATCTCCGAAGTCACCAAAAACTTCTCTGCCTGTATTTTTTCTTTAAAGGTCAATTTAACTCCTTTTTAGCGGGTCCTGTCCCTGCCTGCCGGCAGGCAGGGACCCGTAAAATATCAAAAGAACATTACTATAACTGGTCTGGGGACACCCTTCCGATTGGATTCAAAGACGTCCCTACTGCTGTAACTTTGCGGCCTCAACCACGTTACGCATTAACATTGTGACTGTCAAAGGGCCGACGCCGCCGGGAACCGGCGTAATGTATGATGCGCGTCTTTCTGCAGTTTCAAATTCTACATCACCGACGATTTTATCGCCAACTCTATTTATACCTACATCAATAACAATCGCGCCTTCTTTAATCCATTCGCCTTTAATTATCCCGGCCTTACCTACAGCTACAATTAAAACTTCAGCTTTCATTACATGCTCTTCTAATTTTCCTGCTTTGGATGTACCAATATGACAGACCGTAACTGTGGCGAATTTTTCTAGTAACAAAAGGGCTAAAGGCTTACCTACAATCTCACTGTGACCGACTATCACAACTTCTTTACCATATAAATCCACACCAGCTTCTTTCAATAATTCCATTACCGCTGCAGGCGTACAGGGTAATATATTTGCTTTACCAAATACAATCTTACCTATATTATCCGGATGCATGCCTTCTACATCCTTTTCCGGAAAAATAAACTGGCTTATCTTTTTATAATCTATTTGGCCGGGTAAGGGCATCTGGATAATGATACCATTTACGGATTTTTCAGAATTTAATTTTTGAATAAATTCAATAAGAGACGCCTCGGTAGTATCCTGACTTAATTTGTGGAATTGATAGTCGATACCTAAACCTTCTGCCGTTTTCTTCTGGGATTTTGCATAGGCTTCAGCTCCGGGATTATCGCCTACCTGAACACTGGCTAAAACCGGCTTTTTCTTTAAAGAGCTAACCTGCTGTTTAATTTCCTCTTTTATTTTTTCCGCTAACGGTTTACCCTCCAATAATTTTGCCAACTTTCTCCTCCGTCTGTAATCTTATTCTTTTTATTGATTTCTCTTTCTGAGTTAATTCCTTTCTTATAGATTTAGTTATTTTTTTGTCTCCGAGTGACTTTAAATTTATCTCTACATTATAATATGCTGATGAGAAAGCAGCTTCTAATAAAATTGCTGCCACGGCAACATCACTGATAAGATTAACATTACCCTTAGTTACCAATGGCAGACATAACCTTATTCCCTCAAAACAGAGACGAGCCACCATAAAAGGGACATCCAAAGCATCTCTTATATTTTTACTCTCGTAAGCAACGACATCCAAGTCCACTAAACGTAAGAATTCTTCTTTTAGTTTTTCAGATTTTTCTAAAATGGTTTTTAATTCTGCTTCGACGCTGGCATATTTAGGTTTTCCTATAGTAAAATTCACTACCATACTGATTAAAGAGGCGCCTAAACCAGCGGTTAAAGCAGCAGCTGAACCTCCGCCCGGAGCGGGAAGCTTTGCAGCTAAATCATCTAAATATTTTTTTAGAGTTTCGTCTTTATAGCTCATGATAATCCTACAATATTTCCTTTCCCGTTAATGTCAATATTTTCACCCACAGGATGACTTGGTAACCCAGGCATAGTCTGCATTTTACCGCAGAGAGGATATAGAAACCCTGCGCCAATTGAGGCGCGGATATCCCTTATAGGCAAGATAAAATCTCTGGGCCTTCCCTTAAGATTGGGGTCGTGGGATAAGGAGAGGTGTGTCTTGGCCATACATATTGCTAAATTATCCCACCGTCGTTGCGTGAATAATTTAATTTTTTCCTCCGCTAAATCAGAATACTCTACATCCCTTGCGCCATAAATCTTTGTAGCAATAACCCTGATCTTTTCTTTAATGGGTATATCCAGAGGGTAGAGAAAATTAAATTTTTTGGGAAGACTTGCTGCCTTAATCACGCTCTTGGCCAAATCTATCCCGCCTTTTGAGCCTTGGCTAAAAACTTCACTCATTTCGCAGCTGTCTGCGCCAAATTCCAAGGCTTTCTTTCTAACCAATTCTATTTCTTTATCCGTATCCGAATTAAATTTGTTAATCGCTACCACAACGGGTATGCCAAAAGCCTTGACGTTTTCTATGTGTTTTTCTAAATTACATAATCCTTCTTCTATGGCTTTTATATCTTCTTTCTCAAGGCAGGTATCTAACGGCATACCCGCCACAATCTTAAATTTTCCGCTGTGAGCTTTCAAGGCCCTTATAGAACAAACAATCACAGCTGCATCCGGTATAAAGCCGCTTGCGCGGCATTTGATATCAAAAAATTTCTCTGCGCCGCAGTCAGCGCCAAAACCTGCCTCGGTAACCACGTAGTCGGAAAATGCTAAGGCGATCCTATCCGCTAATATCGAACTGTTTCCGTGAGCAATATTAGCAAAAGGCCCTGCGTGTACAAAACAAGGCGTATTCTCGATTGTCTGGATGAGATTTGGTTTTATAGCGTCTTTTAGAAGAACTGACATACTACCTGCAACCTTTAAATCTTGCGTGGTTACAGGCTTATCATCCAAACTATCTGCTAAAACTATTCTACCGATGCGCTGCCGCAAGTCCTGCAAGCCGCTATTTAAAGCTAATATTGCCATTATTTCGGACGCTACCGTAATATCAAAGCCCGTATCACGGGGAATCCCGTCTTCTTTTGTGCCTAAACCGATCCTTACATTTCTTAAGAATCTATCGCTTACATCTACTACCCGGCGCCAGTAAATTTTATCAGGATTGATATTTAGTGTATTGCCTTTGAATACAGAATTATCTAAGAATGCTACTGCCAGGTTATGGGCAAGGCCAACTGCATGCACATCACCGGTAAAATTAAGATTAAAATCCTCCATAGGTAAGACTTGGGAATATCCGCCTCCTGCTGCACCGCCTTTTATCCCAAACACAGGCCCTAAGGAAGGCTGCCTTATACAGGTCGAAGTAACTTTTCCTAATTTATTTAAGCTCATCGAAAGCCCTATGGTGGTTACGGTCTTTCCTTCGCCCAAAGGAGTAGGAGTAATAGCAGTAACTAAAATATATTTGCCTTTTTTTGCATCCTGAATCTTATCCAAGATACTTAAATCTATCTTGGCAATATAGTGGCCATAAGGAACAAGATATTTCTTCTCTATTTTAAGTTTATCAGCTATCTTCTCTATGGGTTCTTTTTTTGCCTTCTGCACAATCTCGATATCAGATAGCATAAATTCTCCTAATAAACAAAATCGTTATCCAGTTCAAAGGCATTTTTAATCAAGTCTAACTTGGGATTATCTTTTGAATACATTATAGAAACAACATCAAACCTTGCTTTTTTATCTAAAAGGTTTCTTTCTTTAAGAAACATGAGCGCTGCTTTAGAAATCTGTCTTTGCTTGGACGCTGATATTGCCTCGGCAGGTAAACCAAACCTGTCAGATTGGCGCGTCTTGACTTCTACAAAACAGATTGTACCTTTATCGAAGGCAATAATATCTATCTCGCCTAACTTTGTTTTATAATTTCTTAACAGGATTTTATACCCGTTGCCTTTTAATAAACCAACCGCTGTTTCTTCTCCCTTTTTACCTAAATATAAATCTTGTTTAGACACCGTAAAAACTGGTTCTGTGAATTAAAGACGGCCCAAATCTCTTTAATGCCAGCCGATGTTCTCTTGTAGGATAACCCTTATGTTTTAAAAATCCGTATTGCGGATATATTTT
This sequence comes from Candidatus Omnitrophota bacterium, assembly GCA_020063525.1. Classification (GTDB taxonomy): domain Bacteria; phylum Omnitrophota; class Gorgyraeia; order Gygaellales; family Profunditerraquicolaceae; genus UBA1562. The sequence continues at coordinate 13,877 of JAGUUJ010000126.1, read as the reverse complement.
ATCGTATAAAGACATAATCCTGTCTCTGATTACCTTAGCCAAAATAGAAGCGCAGGCAATGCTTTTAGATTTGGAGTCGCCTTTTATAATATTGGTAAAAGGTAAATCGATATCCAGTTTTATATTTCCATCCACGAGTATATGGATATGATGCTTATGATTGGGTTTTAATTTATCGATGAGCCCTGATATTGCCTGTTCCATTGCCATGCGCGTTGCTACTGCGATATTCTGGCGGTCAATAACTTTTTCGTTTATTATGCCGATGCCAAATACAGACTTATTAACAATCTCTCCAAATGCATGCTCTCTCTGGGAAGGGGTCAATTTTTTAGAATCATCTATGCGGTTTTTAAAACGAACTGTTTTTAAAGTAACTGCTGCTGCCATTACTGGGCCAGCCAGGGGCCCTCGCCCCACCTCATCCACTCCAATGATAAAATTATAACCCAATTTTTTAAATTTACGTTCGTAGTAAAGCAATCTTTTTTAGCGTTTAGCGGATAGCGGATAGCGTTTAGCGTATAGTTTTTCTAAACGCTATACGCTAAGTCTTCCCTTCTTCGCTCTCAATCTTGGTAGCGCGTTTCCCGACTTTGCCTCTTAGATAATAAAGTTTTGCTCTTTTGACCTTACCCGAACGCAACACTTCAATACGTTCAATACTCGGTGAATGCATAGGAAAGACACGCTCAATGCCTTCTCCGTAAGATACCTTTCTGACGGTAAAATTCTCTTTTATGCCGTTACCCCGCTTTGCGATGACTACGCCCTCAAAGGGATGCAGGCGCACTTTATCGGCCTCGGGAATCTTAACCATTACCCTTACCGTATCACCGACATTAAATGCAGGGATATCTTTTTTTAAATATTCAGATTCAATAAGCTTCATCTTATCCATCTAATCCTCCTCATACTAAATCATTATTCACATACCAATAAATCCGGCCTTATCTTCTTGGTTCTCTTAATTGCCTGATTTTCTCTCCACTCCGCGATTTTTTTATGATTACCCGATAAAAGAATTGCTGGCACCTTCATCCTACGATAATGGGCAGGCCTTGTATACTGGGGATACTCCAATAGATTACCCGCAAATGATTCAAAATTCAAGGAATTTTTATTACCCAATACGCCGGGTATAAGCCGTACCAGGCAATCCACTAAAACCATTGCCGGCAGTTCTCCGCCGGTTAAGACATAATCGCCGATAGAAATTTCTTCATCTACTAAGTATTGCCTGACCCTTTCATCTATCCCTTCGTAATGGCCGCAGATTAAAATTAAATGTTTATATTTTGCTAATCTTTGGGCAGCCTTTTGACTTAACCTTTCTCCTTGAGGACATAACAAAATAACTCTGGTATTCGGTTTTCGGTGCTCGGTTTTAGGTCCTCGCCGATAACCGATAACCGATAACCGATAACCCAGAATATGCTCTACTGCCTTAAATATTGGCTCTGGCCGCATCACCATACCGGAACCGCCGCCAAAAGGACGGTCATCAACTTTTTTGTGTTTGTCTTGTGAGTAATCTCTGAGGTTATGGATGTAAATCTTGGCTTTGCCTTTATTTTGCGCCCGTTTAACGATAGATTCATTCAGCACCGGCTCGAACATTCTAGGAAATATGGTGATTATGTCTATACGCATAACTAAATTATTTATAACTACTCAAAAATTCTTTTTTAAATTCCGCAAATCTATCTTGAGCAATCGCATCTCTAGTATTACGCATTAATTCTAAATAGAAATGGATATTATGCAGCGAAACTAATCTTAGGCCTAAAATCTCATCTGTATTAAATAAATGACGCAAATACGCACGGCTAAAATTTTTACAGGTATAACAACTACATTTCTTGTCTAAAGGGCTGAAATCTTCTATATAAGGAGAATTCCTTATAGTAAGTTTGCCTTCACTGGTAAAAGCAGTTCCATTCCTGCCGTAACGCGTAGGAACCACGCAATCAAACATATCAATTCCCAATTCCACTGCATTAATTATATCCTCCGGCACACCCACACCCATAAGATAATGTGGTTTATCTTGCGGTAAAAACCCTAAGACAAAATTTACAATATTATAGCTTAAGTTCTTGGGTTCTCCAACCGAAACCCCGCCTATTGCATAGCCGTCAAATCCTATCTCTGTCAGTTGCTCGCTACAGACTCGGCGTAAGTCTTCATAAGTTGCGCCCTGAACTATACCAAAAAGCAATGCCTGATTATTATGAACCGCTTTTGAGCGCCTCCCCCAATCTATTGTCCTTTCCATCGCCACAGTTGCATGGTCTTTACCGCAAGGATAATGTACGCATTCATCTAAAGGCATAATGATATCTGAGCCAAAACCTTCCTGAATCTGAATAACATCTTCGGGAGTTAAAAAATGCTTAAGGCCGTCTATGTGAGACTGAAATTCCACGCCCCGGTCATTAACTTTTCTTAAAAGCGCTAAACTGAATATCTGATAACCGCCGCTATCTGTCAATATAGGGTTGGGCCACGATATAAAGCTATGCAGGCCTCCTGCCTTTCTGATTACTTCCATGCCGGGCCGCAAAAAAAGATGGTAGGCATTAGACAAAATAATTGAAGCGCCGCAATCGTTTAATTCCCGGGGAGAGAGCGTCTTGACCGTGCCCTGGGTTCCTACCGGCATAAAACAGGGAGTATCTATTTCTCCATGAGCAGTGATTAATTTACCTAAACGCGCCTTTGATTTTTTGTCCTTATGAATTACATTAAACATTAAACATTAAACTTTAAACAATCAACATCGCATCGCCATAGCTATAAAATCTGTATTTTTTATCAATGGCTTCCTGATATGCCTTTTTAATCAATTTCTCTCCTGCGAAAGCACAGGCTAACATAAACAAGGTTGTGCGAGGCAGATGAAAATTAGTGAGCAGGCAATCAGTGAGCTTGAATTTATATCCGGGATAGATAAATAAATCAGTATATCCGTCTTTATTTCCTGAAGCATAAGTTTCTAAAGAACGGCAGGCAGTTGTCCCTACTGCAAATATGCGCCCCTTCTTCAGATGTGCCTGATTTATGTTACTTTGCGCCTCTTGGTTAATCTGAAAATACTCCTTTTCCATCTTATGCTCGGTAATATCTTCGCTTTTGACTGGTTTAAATGTAGAATAACCGATATGCAAGGTAATATAAGCAATATTTACGCCGCGCGATTTAATCTGCGTCATTAATTCTTCTGTGAAATGCAACCCTGCTGTCGGCGAAGCAATGGAACCTAATTCTTGGGCATATACTGTCTGGTAATAAACATTATCTAAATCCTGGGGAACTCTTTTTATATAGGGCGGCAAAGGCATCACGCCTAAGTTATAAATCGTCTCTATATCTAAAGCTTTAAAAGTGATTTCATTTTTAGCCGTCACCTCGCCGTAGATTTTATTGCCGTTAAATATTATTTTCTCTTTGAGTTTTACGCGGCTAGGTTTAATTAATGCATCGAAGGTTAAGCCGGATTTTTGCCTTAGAAGTAAAAGCTCAACTTTACCTCCGGTTACCCTTGAGCCGATTAAACGGCTGGGTAGGACTTCGGTATTATTTAACACAATGAGGTCGTCCTGCCGAAAATAATCTACTATATTTTTAAAAATACGGTGTCCTATGGTGCATTGCTGGCGGTCTAAAACTAAAAGCCTGGCTGTGTCCCTTTCTTTTAAAGGATATTGCGCTATTAATTCTTTAGGTAAAGGATAATCAAATTCTGATAGTTTCATATAACTATTAACGATTAGCAAGAAAATCGCCTTCGGCAATAACTTTAAGCGATTTTCGCAGTGGTATAGGAAAGTGTTTTATACTTTCCTGTACCACAAGTAAAGAAATCTGGGCTCCCGGATAATAATATTCAAGGATCTGCTGATAGGTGTAACCTTGTTTTGCCATAAAATAAGCGCCCCACTGGCAGAGGCCTACGCCATGGCCCCAGCCAAAACCTTCAAATACTGCATCGCGGTCAATTACTTTTACCTGGAAATTTGTGCTTTTGATTATATTGGGCCCCAGTATATTCCTAAAATCCTTGGCTGAAATTTTCATATCTTTTTTATCGGTCACTATTTTTAAATCTGTAATGCGCTCGGATTTGTCCCTGCCTAATATTATGATATCTTTTATATTCTCTATTCTTAAGCCGCCCTTTACTAATCTATCCTTAACTTCCCCTAGCGATAAAACATTGTGCCATTTAAAATGCGGCGAGTCCTGACAGAAATTGCAAGAAACTCCTTTAAGAGGCGGCATATCTATATTCCAGAGTAAAGAAGCATCATCTGTATGTCCTGCGCAGGTAGCATGATAAAAAGCAGGAAAAATTTTACCCTGATAAGTAATGACCAAACCCCTCGTTTCATCCACTGCTTTATTTATACGGTAACGTTCGGCAGCTCGTCCGCTATATACCTGAGAATATACATCGCTGGTTAAATCAAAGTCTTTTTGACTGTTTTCCTGCATTTTATAAAGTGCGAATGTGCGAAATACTATTACCTCTGCCTTTAATGAATCAATCGGCCAGTAATGCGATGTCTCCCCCACAGAGATTCCTTTGACGTAATCCTCCAGGTCAATATGATTGATTACTGACAGCTTCATATTATTTTTTATAAGTTGAATATCGCCTCTAAATGTACGGCCGTTAATGATAACAGATTCAGGGTAATACGGCTTAATAAACAGCTTATTTGTTTTAGACTTCGTATTTCCCAGCAAAATGCCGTCGCTGTACACTGTAACAGTTGTATTTAAATTTTTACCGCGGCTTAAAACCTTGTTACTTATTGAATCAACGAGCTCGAAAGAACCCTTTATCTTAAGCCTCAGAGAAGAAACATCCTGTAGAATAGCTACCCGGACATATTTAGAAGATTGGGCATAAGCTTGGTGATAGGTGATAAGTGATAGGTGGTAGGTTAAAAATATAATTACACTTATAACCAATAACCTATAACCTATAACCTTTTTTAGCGGCGAGGCCATAGCCAAAATATTAGAGAAAGGATAATGCTGATTAATATGGATGTAGTTATAGGAAAATAAAAACTGAAATTCTTCTTCTCAATATATATATCTCCCGGAAGCCTGCCGATGAACGGTATCTTATGCGCAAAATTCAATAATACGCCTATACCTATTAAAATAACCCCGAAAACAATTAACGTTTTGGCGATTGCCTGCATCGTTCTAATTCTGAATAGAGACATCCACAATACTTCTGACAATATATGTTTTGGGTGCGGGCAATATCGTGGGCCTTTTTGAACCCGGTGCGAAAATCTTCGTAATAAAAATCTACTCCTTCGGCGCTGGCGATATCACTACCTATCTTCTTTAATAGTTCCTGATCCTGATAAGGGCTGACTAATAAAGTGGTAGAAAAATGACTAAATCCTTTCTCTTTCGCAGCCTTAGCCGTCACTTCAAGCCGCAGAGACCAACAGGCAAAACACCTGCCGTTTTTTTCTTTAAGGTTCACTGCTTGAAAAAACTCGGCAGGGTTATATTCCGGATAAATGAGCTCAATATCATTCGGCTTGACAAAATTTTCTACTGCCTGCCTTCTGTTCTGATATTCCGTTAAGGGATGAATATTCGGGTTATAAAAAAATCCTGTAACCTCAAACCATTTTTCTCTCAATCTCTCCAAAGGATATATCAAACACGGCGCACAGCAGGTATGTAGTAGTAATTTCATAATCTTTACGATTTTTTACGGGTCCTGTCTTGGGTTGTTTTCGCAGCGAATTTTGAGATTTTAGGGTTTTTAGGGTTTTAGTGCGAAGGCGCATTAGAAGTTTTTCGGCAAAAGTCCCGCCGATGGCGGGACGGCGAAAAATTTCAGCGCCGGAGCACAAAACTCTAAAATAAGCTTGTTGACACGCGAAAAATTTCAAGCACCACGAGCAAATCCTGAAACAGAATGTCAAATATCTGAATTCGGGGACACCCTTCCGATTGATTCCAAAGACGTCCCTCGATTGGATTCAAAGACGTCCCTAAAAGAGTTCGTCTTGTTTTTCGTATTTTATACCGAAATGTTCGAAGGCAAGTTTTGTAGCAATCCTGCCCCGTGAAGTGCGTTTTATATATCCTGCTTTGAGTAAATACGGCTCTATGGTATCTGCGATGGTGTCAACTTCTTCGTTAAGGCTGGCAGCTAAAGATTCTATGCCTACCGGCCCGCCGCCAAAAGAATCCAGCATCAATTTTAAAACCTTGCGGTCTATCTCATCAAAGCCTGCTTTATCAATACCTAGCTCATCCAAAGTTTTCTCCGCAACCTCAAGATTTACTTTATCTATCTTGGATACCTGCGCGTAATCTCTAATGCGGCGCAATAATCTATTGGCAATTCGCGGCGTTCCCCGGGCGCGCCGCGCAATCTCTTCGGCTGCTTCTTCGTCGATATTCATACCTAAAGTTTTCGCGGAATGCTTTATAATCCTGGCTAAATCCTCTATCAGATAAAAATCCAGATGATAAAATATCCCAAACCTCCCCCGCAATGGCGCGGCTAATAAACCTGTCCTCGTAGTAGCGCCGACTAAAGTAAAAGGTTTAAGATTGAATTTTATGGTCCTGGCATATTGGCCTTTATCAATCACAAAATCAATCTGAAAACTCTCCATTGCCGGATAAAGAAACTCCTCCACTACCTTAGAAAGCCGGTGTATCTCATCAATAAAAAGTATATCGCCTCTTTCCAGGTTAGTTAATATGCCGATAAGGTCTCCTGCGCGCTCTATAGCCGGTCCAGAAGTAGCGGTTATCTTTGTGCCCATTTCATGGGCAATGATATGGGCTAAACTGGTCTTGCCTAACCCGGGCGGGCCGCTTAAAAGAATATGCTCAAGCGGCTCTTTTCTTTGTTTGGTAGCAGTTATGCATACTTTGAGATTATCCGTAATCTCTTTCTGCCCCACAAATTCCGTGAGCCTGTGCGGCCTTAAAGAGATATTTAAAACAACGTCTTCTTCAGTTTCTCCAACCTTATCAATGGCTTTAGTACCTTCAAATAATTTATGTCTTGTTTCTTCTGTCATAGGGTATGATATTTTCCTTGTTCCGCGTAATCTCTATTTCCTGAAATAACCCTTTCTGCCGGGCAACAATTTCTTTTAACCTGATTAATTCTAATATAGCTAAAAAAGTAACGATTATCTCTATTTTATTTTTTGCTTTGGTAAATAATTCAGAAAGCTGCAAGCTAGATGAGACAAGCAGCATATGTAAAATATCGTGGACTTTATCTTCAACGGTAAATTCATCTTTAATGACCTCGTAGAATAATTCCTTAGGAACACCTTCTAATGCCGCAGAAAATGCAGTAATTAAATCAAAGAGGCTTGCCTCAAAGTATACTTCCTGCTCATCTTCGGGAATTTCCTGTTCGAGTGATTTTGGCCGTTTAAATACATCGCGCTGATCAGTCTCCCTTTCTCTTAAGTTTTGCGCTATCTCTTTAAACTTTTCATACTCTAACAGCCGTTTTACTAATTCTTGCCGGGGGTCTTCCTGCACTTCGGATGTTTCCTGCGACTCTTCTAGCGGCAGGAGCATCTTGGATTTAATCTGCATAAGAGTAGCTGCCATTACCAGAAATTCACCGGCGATATTTAAATTAAGCAGCCGCATAATGTCTATGTACTTAAGGTACTGAACAGTAACCTCGGCAATGGGGATGTCATATATATTTAAATGGTCTTTTTTTACTAAATATAATAGCAGGTCCAGTGGCCCCTCAAACATCTCTAATTTTATTTTGTAACTCATGCTAAATTGAGTAAGCCCTTTACCTCGGTTATAGTTTTAGATGCAACAGCGCTTGCCCGTTTCGAGCCTTGCTCTAATATGCTGAATATTTGTTTTTTATTCCTGAGAAGTTCATTCCTCTTTTTCTGAATAGGCTCTAAAAACTTAATCAGGATTTCGGCTAATTCTTTCTTGCAATCAGTACATCCGATCTTGGATTGACGACAAAGACCGGAAATTTCTTTCTCTCTCTCAGGCGCAAATACTGCATAGTAACTATGCACATTACATGTTTGGGGGTGTCCCGGATCGGAAAACTTGATTCTTGAAGGATCGGTAAACATACTCTGAACTTTAAGGCGGATATTCTTAGGCTCTTCGCAGATGCTGATAAAATTATTATAACTTTTGCTCATCTTACGTCCATCGAGTCCTAAAATCCTGGGGGCCTTGGTTAAAAGTGCCTCAGGCTTAGGGAAAATATCTTTTTTATAAAGACTGTTAAATCTACGGCTGATTTCTCTGGTTAACTCTAAATGCGGAAGCTGGTCTTCGCCAACCGGAACTACCTCTGCTTTATAAAGTAGAATATCCGCAGCCTGTAAAACCGGGTATCCCAGAAACCCGTAGGTACTTAAATCGCGGTTAGTTACCTCGCGCAGTTGTTCTTTATATGTGGGACAGCGTTCAAGCCAGCCCAAGGGAGTAATGAGAGAAAAAACCATATATAATTCTAAATGTTCTTTTACGTGCGATTGAATAAAAACAGTAGTTTTACGAGGAGAAATACCACAGGCAAGCCAATCAATAACATTATTGATAAGGTTTTCTTTTAAATCCGCAGGGGAAGCATATTCCGACATAGCAGCATGCCAATCTGCAACCATAAAGAAACATTCATATTCATCCTGTAGTTTTACCCAATTGTCTAACGCGCCAACCAGATGCCCTATGTGCAAGGGGCCTGTCGGCCGCATCCCGCTCAATATCCGTTTTTTAGTCATTTTGTATTATCTCTCTTCAAGTTTACGGGCTATTTTTTCTATCTCATAAGCCTCGATTATATCGCCTTCTCTGATATCTTCAAATCCACTCAAAGTCAAACCGCAATCAAATCCTTCCTGAACCTCCCTCATGTCATCTTTAAAACGCTTTAAAGAGGAGAGTTTTCCCTCGAATACAACCTCGCCATTTCTTACCAGGCTAACAGAGGCAGTACGATTAACCTTGCCTTTGATTACAAAACAGCCAGCTACTATTCCTGAGCGCGATAATTTAAAAACCTTCCTTATCTCAACCCTGCCCAAGAAGACCTTCTTTAATTTTGGCTCAAGCATACCTTCTAAAGCTGCCTTTATATCATTGGCTAATTCATAAATAATATTATATGTCCTTATATCTACGCCTTCTTTAGCGCTTAATTCACGAGCGCCTTCTTCTGCATCAACATGGAATCCTAATATAAGAGCGTCTGAAGCTATGGCCAATATTACGTCTGATGTATTTATGCTGCCCACGCCTTCATGTATAATATTCCATTTTATTTCTAAAGACTGCAACTTGTTTAATGTCTCTTTTATCGCCTCAAGCGAACCCTGCACATCTGCTTTTAGAATCAACTTTAATTCCTTGATTTTTCCTTCTTGTATTTGAGAATGTAAGTCTTCCAGGCTAATTCTCTTCACTGCCTTTATCTGCTGCTGCCTTCCGTCCTCCTGCCGCTTCAATGCCAATTCTCTTGCCAATTTTTCGTCCTCGATAACGAAGAACTGTTCTCCTACGCCGGGGATGCCCGACAAACCAGAAACCTCAACCGGAAAAGAAGGAAAGGCGCTAGTTACGGATTGACCGCGGTCATTGAACATCGCCTTGAGCTTGCCGTAATATTTATCTGCAATTATAACTTCACCTAAATGCAATGTGCCGTTTTGCACAAGTAAAGTTGCAACCGGCCCCCTGCCTTTAGTCAACTTTGCCTCTATAACTACGCCGCGGCCTAGCCTGTTTGGGTTTGCTTTTAACTCTAACATCTGGGCCTCTAAAATTATCATCTCTAATAAATTATCGATTCCCTGGCCTGTTTTTGCCGACACGGGTACGGTAATAGTCTTACCGCCCCAGTCCTCTGCAGTAAGCTCAAACCCGGAAAGTTGTTTCTTGACCCGGTCAATATCAGCCTGGGGTTTATCGACTTTATTTATGGCTACAATTATCGGCACACCCGCAGCACGCGCATGGTCTATGGCTTCCTGGGTCTGAGGCATAATCCCGTCATCTGCAGCAACTACTAAAACAACAATATCCGTAACACCGGCTCCCCGCGCACGCATGGCAGTAAAGGCTTCGTGGCCCGGCGTATCCAAAAAAGTAATCTCCCCGCGCGGCAGAACAACCTTATAAGCACCGATATGCTGAGTAATGCCTCCGTATTCGGATTCTGCAACTTTAGTTTTTCGAATGGCATCCAAAAGCGAAGTCTTGCCATGGTCAACGTGGCCCATAAAGGTGACTATGGGCGGACGGAACTGTAAAAGTTCACCCTTATCTGTCTCCTGGTGTATTCTTAAAGCCAATTCTTCCTGGCCAGGCGCCTTTTTTATCTGGTAACCGTATTTCTGGCAGACTTTTGCTACTATCGACTCTTCTAAAGTCTGATTTATACCCGCCATTAAGCCCAAATCCATTAAGGTTTTAATTAAAAGGGAAGGCTTCTCTTGTAATTTAATGGCTAAATCTTTTACTGTAATCGGCAGATTTAATTCTAGCGTCTTCAGCGCAACAGCAGGCTGTTCAAGGGGTAATGGTTTCTGTTCTATAGGCGGCTTTTCTACTTTTTTAGGAATTATTTTGATTTCCTCTGCTGTGGGAGGCCGGCTTTTCTTAGAGATTGCCTTAAGTTCCTCGACCACAGAAGTCTGGGATGGCGGAGAAATTATTTTTTCTTTAACTATCTCTTGCGGAATAATTGTGGGTTTAGGAGCAGTTAGAGTTGTAGGTTTAAGCTTTGCTATTTTGACTGCCTTACGCACAACTTGGTGAGCTGATTTCTTAGGTAACTTAGGTTTTGTTACCTTGCGTGTGAGCTTTTTTTTCTCGTCTTTGGCCTCTTTCTTTGTAGCAGTCTTTTTTTCTTTTATCTTTGCCATAGCATATTCTTATTTTTGTGTCTCTTTTGCCTGCTCAATAATTTTTTTTGCTTTCTTTTCTCCAATGCCCTTGAGCTTCATCAAATCTTTAATATCAGCCTGTAAAATATCTTTCATAGTCTTAAATCCGGCTTCATGAAGGCTCGCCAGAATCTTCTCTCCCACACCGGATAATTGCTCTAATGAGACCGTTTCTTTCTCTATTTTTTCTTCTTTTCCTTCTTGGGCTACTGCCGCTGTAGCTTTCTTGCGTATATCTAATTCCCAGCCGATAAGACGGGAAGCAAGCCTGACATTCTGGCCGTGTTTGCCGATAGACAGGGAAAGCTGGTCATCATCTACGATAACTTCTGCCTTAAGATTATCTTTATCTAATTTTATCTCGGATACCTTTGCAGGTGAAAGCGCTGCCTTGATATATTCCCTTATATCGTCGCTATAGCGCACAATATCGATTTTCTCGCCTTGCAATTCATTCACAATATTTCTTATGCGGTTACCGCGCATACCCACACAGGCGCCCACAGAATCAACCTTTTCATTCTTTGAACAGACTGCAATCTTGGTGCGTGCTCCCGGCTCCCGCGAAATAGACTTTATCTCAACTATGCCTTCATAAATTTCAGGGACCTCTAACTCAAATAATTTCTTGAGCAGATTTGGATGCGTGCGCGACAGAATTATCTGCGGACCGCGCGTATCTTTTTTTACCTCTACGACATATGTACAGATACGCTGGCCTTGCCTGAATTCTTCTTTAGGAGACTGTTCGCGCTTCAGGAGAATACCTTCTGTTTTACCTAAGAGGTCAACTATGATATTACCCTTATCAAACCTGTATACCGTGCCGCTTACAATTTCACCCACTTTGCCTTGAAACTCATTGAACACAACATCCTTTTCTGCTTCACGTATCTTCTGTATAATCACCTGCCTGGCTGTGGAAGCAGCGATGCGGCCAAAGTCTATAGAGGTAACCTCTTCTTTATTTCTAAAAGCCCTGATTTTTCCGGTATTGCGGTCGAGTTCTATTTTTAATTCTTCTTCGGGCTTGATATTAAGGGCGCGGCGCGCAGCGCTTACCAGCGCGCTTTCAACAGCCTCTATAAGGACTTCTTTCTTTATTCCTTTTTCTCTTTCCATCTGGTCTAATATAGCTAATAATTCTTGACTCATAGTAATCTTTTAGCCTCCCTGCTAATCTATTACCTGTTTTGCCTTGTTAATTTTTGTTAAAGGTATCTCTATGAGCTCACTCCTACTCTCAATATATACCGAATCATTCTCTACTTTACTTATCAGGCCCTCAAGCTCAATTTTACCATTTATTGGTTCATTAAGAAAGAATCTCACTCTTCTGTTGGTACAGTGCAGAAAATCATTCTTTGTCTTAAGTGGCCGATCCAAACCCGGAGAGGCGACTTCCAGAATATACCTTGTTTGTAATATCTCTTTCTCATCTAATAGATTACTTATCTGGATATTAAGCTTGGCGCATTCACCCACAGTTATACCTCCCTCGGGCCTGTCTACCAGAATCCTTATGATTAAATCTCTGCCTTCATGCCTATAGATAAGATCTACCAAATGCAGTCCTTGAATCTTAAGGTAGTCATCTATAATATTCTGTAACTGCGCTATAATTTCCTGCCTATCCAAATACATACCTCTTTATCTCTTCTAAAATTACTGTCTTTGTTTTAATGAGCTTCTTCTGATTACGGCGTATTTTTAATTCTAAAGTGTTTTTCTTAAGAGATTCCCGGCCGATAATAATCTGCAGCGATATTCCCAGAAGGTCTGCATCCTTGAATTTTACTCCGGCGCGTTCGTCGCGGTCATCAAAAAGTACTTTCATCCCGCCTTGCTCTAATTCCTTATAAACCTCTACCGCCTTGCCCATAATCTTTCTATCGGTTGTATCTAACGGCAAGATAACCACCTGGTACGGACTTATTTCCTTCGGCCAGACAATGCCGTCTTTATCATGATTTTGTGCAATTATCGCTGAAACTAACCGCGATACGCCTATGCCGTAACAGCCCATAATTATGGGTTTTTGCTGACCTTTAGCATCGATAAAATTTGCGCCTAATACCAAACTATATTTTGTGCCTAATTTAAAGATATGTCCCACTTCAATAGTATTTATTTTTTCTAATGTAACATTGCATTTAGGGCAGCTCTGGTCGCTTGTTTCCTTAAGCGGTTTGGCAGACTTACATTTTGGGCATAATAAAACCAAATCTTCGCCGTCTTGTGCAGGGGACATAAACTCATGCGAGACATTACCTCCCATTACGCCTGGGTCTGCCTCAGTGGTAAGAATATTTAACCCGCACCTCTTGAATATCCTTTTATAAGCATTTGACATTGCTTTGTAGTTCTTATCCAAACCGGATTCTTCCGCATCAAAACTGTATGCGTCTTTCATAATAAATTCGCATGCCCTGATTAACCCGAAACGCGGCCGGATTTCATCGCGGAATTTTGTCTGTATCTGATACAGGATTAAAGGTAGTTGTTTGTAAGATGCAATGTGATTTTTTACTAAATCCGTAATCACCTCTTCGTGCGTCGGCCCCAGGCATATATTTCTTCCTTTGCGGTCGACAAACTTGAGCATCACATCACCGAGAGCTTTATCGCGGCCTGACTTTATCCATAGCTCCTGCGGCTGTAATGCCGAAAGCAATAATTCGCAGGCCTCGCAAGAATTCAATTCCTCGCGTATTATTCTTTGGATATTATTCAATACCTTTAATCCCAGCGGCAAATATGAATATACGCCTGCTATAAGCATACGCACCAGGCCCGCGCGTAACATCAATTGGTGGCTTAAAGATTCTGCCTCTTGCGGTGTCTCTTTTATAGTAGGTATAAAATCTTTTGACCAAAGCATTTTTGGTTAAATGGTTAAATGGTTAAATGGTTAAATGG
>JAGUUJ010000013.1 GCA_020063525.1 Candidatus Omnitrophota bacterium | reverse complement strand
TAAAAGAGACGGATTTACAGATTCTTACTGATAAGCCCGTGGACGAGGCTTTTATTAAAGAGAGGATTAATTCGTATCGTCGCAATATCGAAGACTATATAGCCAAAGACAGAAGATTTTTAACTACGCTTAAACCTTTGGCAGTAGAACTTAATGCGCCGCCTATTGTGAAAAAAATGGCCAAAGCAGCCAGGTGCGCCAATGTCGGTCCGATGGCAGCAGTTGCAGGTGCTGTTGCTGAATTCTTGGGGAGAGATTTATTAAGAGAAGGTTATAAAGATATAGTTATTGAGAACGGCGGAGATATATTTTTGGTCAGGCGTAAGACTTGTAAAGTAGGTATTTATGGGGGGGATGCAAAATTATTTAAAGGACTGAGTTTGAAAATAAAGGCCGAAGACACACCTATGGGTATCTGTACATCTTCCGGCACCATAGGCCATTCTTTAAGTTTCGGTTTAGCTGATTCCGTAACAATTTTATCCAAAAGTGCATCTTTAGCAGATGCAGTAGCTACAGCTACGGCAAACCGGGTGCGATCAAAAAGTGACTTGCAGAAGTCTGTGGATTTCGCTAAGTCTATAAAAGGGATATTAGGCGTTATTATAATAATAAAAAACCACCTTATCAGTTGGGGTAAAGTTGAGTTTGCAAAATGAGTCACAGAATTAATTAATCTTATCCGCTCTTTTATCCTCCCTATATAGTTAACTCTTCTATATCTGCGTCGGAGAATTGAAAGCAAATAGATTTATCAAAAAACAAAAAATACTTGACAAAAACAATATATTGTGATAAAAAATAATATAGATACAACATATGGGATAGATTTTTATATGTGAAGGGGGTTAAATAAATTAAATTGAAAAAACTAGGTAGAAATTTAAGGGCTCTAAAGATAAAAAGAGCCCTTATTTTTTAGTGAGGGCATAATTTATGGAACGAAGTGAACATAAATTATATGCCCGAACTAATCCCGCCGGAGGCGGGATGAATCAGAGATGAAAACAGTTGGTTTAACCTACGATTTAAAGACAGATTATGAGTTTAAAAAGGACGACCCTCCTGATGCTAATGCCGAATTTGACCATCCTTCCACTATAGAGGTTATTGCCTCTGCCATTGAAACCTGCGGTTTTAAGGTAAAAAAGATCGGTAATGCCTCCAGCCTCCTAGAAAAAATAGATAACCTTGATGTGGATATTGTTTTTAATATCTCCGAGGGTTTTTTTGGCAGAAATAGAGAGTCGCAGGTACCGATATTATTAGAAATGGCCGATATTCCTTTTGTGGGCGCAGATGCTTTGACATTGAGTCTCACCTTGGATAAAATTATGGCCAAAAAGATTTTTATTGCTGAAGGGATTCCTACGCCAAAGTTCTTTGAAATAAAGACTCCGGAAGGCCTTATGAATACCAACCATTTTAAATTCCCCTTGATTGTAAAACCGCGTTTTGAAGGCTCGTCTAAAGGTTTAAGCGATAATTCCCGTGTAGAAAATATACAGGATTTAAAAAAACAGGTTGAATACATAATTAACACTTATAAGCAGCCTGCATTAATTGAAGAATTTATCTCTGGCCAGGAATTTACTGTAGCCGTAGTCGGTAATGACCCGCCGCAAGTTTTGCCTATTGTACAAATAAAGATAGACGGTAGGTTAAAACTTAACGATAAATTTTATACCTTTGCGCGCATCCGCTCAAATAGATTAAAGTATATATGTCCGGCACGTATAAAGAAAGATTTAGCCAAGGAAATATCTAGCCTCGCTTTAAAGACATACGAGGCTGTCGAGTGTCGTGATTTTGGCAGGGTTGATTTCAGGGTGGATAAGGAAGGCAATCCCTATGTATTGGAGATAAATCCTTTACCCTCTTTGTCTACGGAAGATGTATTTATGGTGGTAGCAAAAGAAATCGGGATCTCTTATGAAGAGGTAATCGGAAAAATATTAAACAGTGCACTCAAGAGGCATAATTTAAATTAGATGAAGATTGCCTTAACATATAATTTAAAGAAAAAAGACGCAACAAAACCAGCGGATTATTTTTCCGAGTTTGATTCCCAGGAAACTATAAATGCTATATCTTGCGCGCTTAATAAAAGAGGACACGTTGTTGACCTTGTGGATGTTGAACAACTGAACCTCTTTTCTTATTTCAGAAAAAACCGCGTAGACATGGTTTTTAATATTGCGGAAGGTAAATGCGGCAAATTCCGCGAATCAGAAATACCCGCCATATTAGATTATCTGGATATTCCTTATACCGGTTCAAATACCTTCTCTTTGGCCTTGGCCCTGAATAAGGCGCTCACCAAAAAAATATTAAAGGCAGAAAACATACCCACCCCCCGTTTTCAGGTTTTTGTCAAAGGGAATGAAGAGTTAGATTCCAGTTTAAGATTCCCGCTTATAGTAAAGCCCAATCGCGAAGGTTCGGCTAAAGGAATAAATGCCTCCAATGTCGTTAACACCAAAGACACTCTTTTTATGAAAATTAAAGAGATACAGGAATTATACAAACAGGAAGTGCTGGTAGAGGAATTTATCGACGGAAAAGAATTAACCGTAGGAATTTTAAAGAATGGCAAAGTTACAATATTACCTATTCTGGAAATAGATTTTTCCACCTGTGAAAAAAGCGGTGAATATTTTTATTCCTGGCGGATGAAAGAATTTCAGGGTAACACGGAGTTCGGACTTGTGCCGACATTCCACTGTCCGGCACGATTAGACAAAGACACAGAAGACCTGGTAAAGGGAATAGCTCTGAAAACTCACCAAGCAGTAGGCTGTTGTGATATTTCACGCACAGATATCCGTTTAAGTAAAGACAGAGTTCCGTATGTATTGGAGATAAATCCGTTACCCGGGCTTAATCCTACGGAATCT
>JAGUUJ010000127.1 GCA_020063525.1 Candidatus Omnitrophota bacterium | reverse complement strand
GGCTGTCAGATGAACGTGCGGGATTCGGAGGTTATCTGTGGCCTGCTTGAAAAAGAAGGCTTTGAGTTAATTGATGACCCAGGGAAGGCGGATATTATATTATTTAATACCTGTTCGGTTCGTCAACACGCTGAAGATAAGGTTTGGTCTGAATTGGGAAAATTTAAGAAGGGACTGTCCCCTTCGGGGATGGTCTTTAAAGGTAAAGAAACCTTAGGGACAGTCCCTTTTGGCAAGCATTCAAGAGCTTTGACGGGGACAGTCCCTATAATCGGTATAGTCGGTTGTATGGCGCAGAATTATAAAGAAAAGATTTTTGATAGGGTCCCCAATGTGAATTTTGTAGTAGGGCCAAGTGATATTGCAAAGATTCCCCGGATTTTAAATGACATCATACGGCAGGGAAAAAGGGGACAGTCCCCAAAAGGCGGAAACAATCCCCTTTTTCAATTAAAGATTTGGGAGACAAACGGGGAAACTAGGCCGGAAGCAATTTATCATACCGGATTTCACGAAGATAAAAACCACGCTTTTGTGGTAATATCAGAGGGTTGTTCTAATTTCTGCTCTTATTGTGTAGTGCCATATGTAAGGGGTGAGCTGCGCAACCGTAATTATAAAGAGATATTAAAAGAGATTGAAGAGGCAGTTGATAAAGGCATAACTAAAATTACGCTATTAGGGCAAAATGTGAATGCGTATCAATACAATGACATTAATTTTGCAAAGCTCATTGAGTTCGTTGAGCTCGTCAAGGGCCTGGAAGAATTCAGTTTTATTACTTCGCATCCCAAAGATACCTCCATTGATTTATTCAAAACAATGGCTAATTTAGAAAAGTTAAAAAAATATTTGCACCTTCCCGTTCAATCCGGTTCAGATAGAATCTTAGAGCTTATGAACCGCGGCTATACAGGAAAATTCTATTTGGATTTAGCAGATAATTATCGTAAAATTGTAAAAAGCGCAACTCTGACTACAGATATAATTGTGGGGTTTCCTACAGAGACAGAGGCGGATTTTCTAAAGACCTACAACTTAGTAAAAGATATAGAATTTGACGCTGCATATATTTTTAAATATTCTCCCCGGCCTCATACAGAAGCAGAAAAGCTGGCTGACGATGTGGAAAGAAAAGAAAAAGAGAAAAGGCACAAAACCATTCTAGATGCGCAGAAGGATATTTCAAATAAAAAGAAATGTTTAAAAAAATAATTTTGTCTATTGTATTGGTAATGTTGACAAGTAGTGGCTACTGCGTAAGTATAGATAAGGTAAAAATTTATTTTTTAAACGGCGATTATAAATCCGCCATATCAGAGGGCGAGAAGGTTTTAATGAATTATACTGCCCACTCGCCTAATTTAGATGAATTATATTATATTCTGGGTTTGAGTTATTTAAAAGATGGTAATTATCTGCGTGCCTCGGATATATTTGAAATAATACTTAGAGAATTTAAAGACAGCCCCTTTAAAGACGAAGCTAAGTTAAGTTTGGGAGATACTTATTTTTTAAAAGGAGATTATGATAAAGCGCAAGGATACTATAGCGAGTTAATAAACAGTAATCCCCGCACCAAACTAAAGGCCCCGTTTTATTACCGGCTTAGCCAAATCGCATTGAAAAAAGGAGATACTCAAGCAGCAAAAGAATATTTAGATAAACTAAAAAGTGATTTTCCTTCCAGCCCCGAAATAAAATTGAATAAAGATTTGTATGCTCTTACTGATATCTATTATACGGTGCAAGTGGGTTCTTTCGTCAACTTTTCTAATGCCCGGAATCTATGCGATAAATTAATCAGTAAAGGCTACGACGCATACCTGCAAGAAACAGATACGAACAGCACAAAGACTTATCGAGTAAGGGTCGGCAGGTTGAAATCGCGGCCAGAAGCAACCCAATTAGAAAATAAATTATCTTCCGAAGGTTATCCCACAAAGATTCTTCCTTAATTCTAATGAAACCCAGAATAATATTTCTCGTTGGTCCAACAGCAGTGGGTAAATCTGAAACAGCGCTTTGTCTGGCCAAAAGGATTAACGCTGAAATTATTTCCTGCGATTCCATGCAGGTTTATAAAGGCATGGATATAATCACTTCAAAACCGCCGCTTGCTTCAAGAAGGATAATCCCCCATCATTTACTCAGCATTATTTCTCTAGATAAAGAATATAATGTTACAAGATATAATAAAGATGCAGTCCGCAAGATTAAAGAAATCCTGAAACGCGGCAAGATTCCTCTTATTGTAGGAGGAACCGGGCTTTATATGTCAATACTGATTGATGGGATATTTAAAAGCAGTGCCTCAAGTAAAGTTATCCGTAACCGTCTATATAGGCAAGCAGAAGAGTTAGGGAGTGAATATTTATATAAGAGACTGAATAATATAGACCCTGAGTCAGCTTCAAGAATTCACCCGCACGATACTAAGCGAATTATACGGGCATTAGAGGTTTTTCAAAGTACGGGCCAGCCAATTTCTAGGCTTCAAAAACAAAGGAAGGGGCTGGGGCAAGAATACGATATAAAAGTTTTCGGCCTGAATATGCCGCGGGACAAACTTTATCAGAAAATAGAAGAGCGGGTTGAAAGAATGTTTACCAATGGATTAGTTGACGAGGTTAAGCTGCTTCTAAAATTAAACTTAAGCAAAACAGCTGCTTACGCAATAGGCATAAAGGAATTGAAGGGTTATCTTGAGGGTTTATATGAACTGGAAGAAGCGAAGTGCCTGATAAAAAGAAATACGCGCCTCTACGCCAAACGGCAGCTGACCTGGTTTAAAAAAGATAAGCGCATAAATTGGATTAATATTGGCGATAAAGAAAAACCACTAGCAACGGCGAATAGGATATTGAAAAGGTTAAGACAAAATATATAAGTTTAGCGGGTGGCAAGGCTGTTTTTAAGCAGCATGTAGTTTATGCGAGCGGCCAGGGTTCACCCGCTATTGCAAAGCCAGTGAGAGCGAGCATAAACTCCAAGCGAGATTTTTCTCGGCGGGAAAAATCGAACGGTGCTGCGAGAAAATAGCCTTGACAGGCCCCGCTAAACTAAAATACCTATGGAAAGAGCTCTATTAGTTACAATCAAATTAAAATCAGAGAAGGATAACTGGCGGCTTGAAGATGTGGCTGAGGAATTAGAGGAGTTGACTCATACCAGTGGAGCAGAGGTTGTGGATAATATTACCTGCGTTTGCGATAAGCCTACTCCCAATCTTTTTATTGGCAAAGGCAAGACAGAAGAGTTAGCTTTATTATCGCAAGAGCAAGGTGCAGATACTGTTATTTTTAGCCATGATTTATCAGGGACACAGCAGCGAAATTTAGAAGGGGTGATCGGTAAAAAGACAATTGACCGCACGCAATTAATTTTAGATATATTCGCCCGGCACGCCCGGAGCCCGGATGGGAAAACGCAGGTAGAACTGGCACAATTACAGTATCTTATGCCCAGGCTCGTAGGGAAGGGGATAATGCTTTCACGTTTAGGAGGCGGCATTGGGACAAGGGGGCCGGGAGAACAGAAGCTGGAAGTTGACCGCAGGCGCATAAGTAAACGGATTGATAAATTAAAAGATGATTTAAAGCACCTAAAGGCACATCGTCTGACGATAAGAAAAAAAAGGAAAGAGAACGCTATACCTGTAGTGGCTTTAATAGGTTATACTAATGCGGGTAAATCCACGCTTTTAAACGCCTTGACTTCCGCAGGCCAAATCGTATCTGATAGCCTATTTACTACCTTAGACCCATTGCATAAAAGCTTTGTTTTACCTAACGGAGAACATATTGTTATCTCGGATACGGTAGGATTTTTGCATAATCTTCCTCACCACCTTATCGAGGCATTTAAAGCCACGCTTGAAGAAGTTGTAGAAGCAGATTTGTTAATCCATGTCTTGGATATAAGTCATCCGCGCGTATACGAACATAATCAAGCTGTGTTCGGTGTTTTAACAGAATTGCAAGCAGATAAGAAATTCATGATTAATGCTTTGAATAAAATCGATTTATTAGAGGATAAGGTCTGGCTTACGAAATTAAAAGCAGATTTTCCTAATTCTGTAACTATTTCTGCGAAATTCAGACAGAACCTGGATTCTTTGCTAGAAAAAATCCAGGAGAATTTCGCCAGCAGGATGATACGCCTTGAGCTTTTGATTCCTCATTCCCGTATGGACTTAGTAGATTTATGCTATCGCGAAGGTAAGGTGGAAGAGATAAAATACCTTCAGAAAGGCATAAAAGTCAGGCTAATCCTACCAAGAGTCCTTTCTCAAAAACTCTTACATGACAACGCTATCAGGATAATCAATTAGAATATCTAACTAATTTTTATTAAAAATAAGAAAGGACGGGGTTGACAAAGCAGGAAATTATGCTAAAATCAATTTTTAGCATTCTTAAGGTAAGAGTGCTAAGAGGAGAAAGATTATGGTAAGAACGGTTGATTACGAATCCAGAAGAAGGGCGATTCTTGCCGCAACCATAAATAAATATATTCAGGATGCAGTGCCCGTGGCCTCAGAAGATATTGCCCGGGATTTTTCCTTGAGCCCCGCCACCATAAGAAACATATTTGCGGAATTAGAGGGAGCCGACTATCTTAGGCATCCCTATACGTCTGGCGGCAGGATTCCCACAAACAAAGGATATCGCTACTATGTGGATTTCCTGCTATCGCAAATGGAACTCCTGGAAGAAGAGAAAGAAAGTATTACTAGAGAATATAAGATAAAAATTAACCGCTTAGAGGATATATTAGATAAAACATCGGAAATTATATCTACCATTACGCATTATGCGGGGATAACTTCATTTCCGCAGTGGCAAGATAAATTCTTTTATAATGGCATAAGCCTTATTTTAAACCAACCGGAATTTCAAGATTACCAAAAAATTCGTCTTTTAATTAAGGTTATCGAAGATAAGCAATATTTAATTAATATTATCAATAGAGACTTTGTTGATAAAGTAAAAGTGTATATCGG
>JAGUUJ010000078.1 GCA_020063525.1 Candidatus Omnitrophota bacterium | reverse complement strand
AATTTTTCCTGGGATAATTTCTTCTTAATTCTTCGGCGCTTAACCTCTACTGCAATCATCTACATTCTCCTTGCGCAAAAACGCACACTCGGCACTCCTTTAAGCCGAGGTGTTAACATTTAAGCTAATATTCTTTATAATCTTACTTGTAAAGTTTATTATATTATTTCTTACTTCTATATTATAAAACAAATTAAACGAAAGTCAACATTAAATTGACTACCCGCTGGGAATGCAGAAATATAGATACTGCTAGTGCCTGTTCAGTTACGCCGATGAGTTTTTGAATGATTACAAGGTGGCCTGAACTGCTTACCGGCAGAAATTCGGTTATGCCCTGGATAATACCTAATATTATATATTTTAACATGCTAATTTTATGACCTCTTCTCTTAAGTTCCTCGCAATAATCTCATAATCATCCCCGCTATAATCCTTTCTCTCTAACAATTCTTGCGCAAGTAATGGCCGGCCAAAAATAACTTTTAGCGGATAAAAACGAGGTAGGCGATTGCCTCTCGGCCAGGATTGATGTGAACCTTTTATATACACTGGTAGCACAGGAATATCTAATTCCTTAATTAATATTCCTACTCCTTTTTTAAACTCTTTGACCCTCTCATCAACAGAACGCAGGCCTTCAGGAAAAATACAGACAATCTTTTTATGCGAAAGCAGGAATGAAACTGCCTGCATGGCATCAGTTAAATTTATATCCGGGTCAATTGGCAGGAGTCGTGCTAATTTTAATGTCCACTTAAACAAAGGATATTCGAATATATAACTAAATCCCACAAAGTAGGTATTTATTGCTAATTTTAAAGGAAGGCTGCTAGCGATTACAAAACCGTCTAAGAAACTGGCATGGTTTGGACAGATTAAATAGGGCCCGGCTTTTGGCAAATTGTCTACTGCCTTGAGCCTTAAAAGCCAGAAAATTCTAAACATAAACAGAAACATACTATTAAATATATAGGCAAGTATCCAATCTATAATCCTGGGCTTAATTCTAATTTTTTGCAAGATTTCTTCTCTGGGTTTTTCTCTTAGAATTTCACCCCAACTTTTTTGTATAGCCTTGGCTGCATAAGGTTTTGTTTCTCCAATTATCTCTTGAATTCGCATTATTACCTCTCTTACCGTAGACACATCATAAAATACCTCGTCAGGAATCTTTAAAGATAATAACGCCTCAAGTCCCAAGCCCAATTCCACGCGCGTTAAAGAATCAATACCCAAATCTATTTCTAAGTGACTATCCAAATAAATAGGTTTTTTGAGTTGAACGGAAAGATATTGTATTATCTTTTGGGCAAAATCCTGGCTGAGAATTCTTCTGTCTTCTTCAGATAACCCTGGCTCTTCTATCTCCCAGAGAACAGGCATTGCTTCAAGATATTTTTCTCTAACTTCGTATCTTTTAATCTTGCCCATAGCAGTCCGAGGGAGGGCTTCTTTGGTAAGCGTAAAGCCCATGATGTGCCTATAACCAGGCAGAGCTTTTGCCAGATTCTCCAACTCCCAGCGAATCTTGGCGTGGATATTTATTACATTTTTTTGTTGAAAATATTCTAAATTCGGCACCACTATTGCATGAAGCGTATCTATCAGGCGGCCGAATTTTTCTTCTTCGCAAGCCAGAATACAAATCTCTTTTATATAAGGGCTCCTGCTATAATATTCTTCGAGTTCATCAGGATAAATATTCTTGCCTGAACTTAATACAATAATATCATTTTCTCTGCCGATGAGAAAAAGATAACCTTCGTCATCTATAAAACCTAAGTCTCCGGAATAAAACCAACCGTCCTTTATACTGTCTTTCGTCCACTCCGGATGCTTGAAATATCCTTGCATCACATTTGGTCCCTTAATCAAAACTTGGCCTGCGCCTGATTTATCCGGATTAAGAATTTTTATCTGGACATCCGGTATGGGCCTGCCTACCGAGCCAAACTTTATCTTTTCGGGCGGATTTAAAGTTACTACTGGCGAAGTTTCAGTTAAACCGTAACCTTCGATTATTTTTAAACCCAATAATCGCGATAAGTCCCGTGCAATCTGCGGGTCAAGGCGCGCGCCGCCGCTGACCAAGAGTCTTAATTTTTTCCCCCAGTGACGGCGAACCTTAAATCTCATCAATAATAACGCAAAAGGTAAAAATAAAAGATGAATTTTGTTTATACGCTCGAATATTGTTTTGTGTAACATTGAGAAGAGTTGCGGCACGCCTACCAGAACAGTAACCCCGCTCTCTTTAATTATCTGGCTTAAATCTGAAGGTTTAAGGCTTAAACAATAAGTAACTGTTGCCCCAAAAAAAAGAGGCAGGATTAAAGTTACCATAAAAGCATAGGTATGATGTAAAGGTAAGATAGCTAACACATTATCCGGAGAAGAACAGATATTAAGTTTTGCGATGCTCTTGTAATTAGAACAGATATTGGCATGACTCAATAAAACGCCTTTGGGGGTGGCAGTAGTCCCTGAGGTATAAATCAGCGAGGCAATGTCTTGAGGTAGGATATTCGGCATTATGTTAGCATAGGTGAGGATATGTTCTATATCAGAAAAATTAATCAGATTTTCACCATCCGATTTCGGCATATCCAGAACAACAATTTTAATTAGGCCGTTCTCTGTATTCTCTTTAATTTTCTTAACGAAAATATCGTAAGAACAAAATATAATTTTTACATCACTATCGATAATAAGATTGTTTATCTCTCCCGGATTTAACTGCGCATCTATTGGAACGCACGTTAACCCTGCTGACATTATACCTAAATAAATAATTGCCCATTCAGGACGGTTTTCTAAAATAATGGCAGCGGTATCGTTTTTTTTCAGCCCTTCTTTAATTAAAAATGCAGCTACTTTTAGCGAGTATTCTTGTAGTTCTTTATATGTAATCTTAAGCCACTGATTATCGTCTTTTACTTGTAAGGCCACCTTGTCGGGAAAATCAGAAGCAGCCTTGCTGAACAGCTCAGGAATAACCAAAATTTCTTCTTTCATCTAAAAATGTTATTTTAAAATAATTTTATTTTTATTTCTTAAAGATACGCTGGGGATGCGTAAAAGAAAAATAAAACCTAAGAGAATAAATAAAATTAAGCTCAAAAGCGTGATGCGGTATCCTAACTCGCCGAAACGGGAAAGAAACAAAAGCAGCACTCCCCAAAAAACCGCACCCACAATAGCGGAAAGATATCCTACCAGATTGAACAGGCCGAAAATCTCACCTATTCTTTCTGCGGGCACAATACTTATAGCCATAGCCCGTGAAACTACCCAGGTTGAGCCCAAGGCTATCCCTGCTAAAGCGCCGATGAGCCAATATAAACGCGTATTTCTGATGAATGCACCCAGCCAAAAACAGACTCCCCAGAGAATAAATACGACAACCAAAGAACGCTTATGGCCAAGGTAATCGCTGATAAAACCCGAAAGCAAACTACCTACCAGGGCAAAAAAGGTGGAGAAAGTAATCAGTTTAATGACTTCGACCTCATTTAATCCAAAGGCACGTGTCGCATATATTGACATAAAAAGAACTACAGCGTTCACTGCGCATAAACCAAAGAAGGCGGATTTTAAGAAATTTAATAAATGAGGAAATTTATGAGTATCAAAGGCAGTTGTTTTTAATGTTCTAAAGATTTCAGATAATTTATCTTTTCTTAGGAAAGAACTCAAGCAAAATTCTTTTACGGGCTTTTTATCCTTGATAAAAATCAAACACGGCAGAGAAAAAATGAGAAATAAAAGCCCGGTAGGGAAAAAGGCCGCCTGATAACCGCTCTTTAAGACTAGGGGTTTAATAAGATAAAGTGCTAAGACTGCTCCGGTATAACCCATCGTTTTCCCAAAACCAGAGACCAGGCCGATTTTCTGTGGAGGTGCAATATTCACCATCAGGGCGTTATAAAAAACTATAGCGGCCTGACAACCAAAATTTGCGAGCACAAAAAATAATAGCCCTAAAAATATATTTTTGGATACACCCAAAACCATAGTAAAGATAACGGAAAGCAGGGTAAGGTATATTAAGAAAGGCCTGCGTCGTGCAGTTATGTCAGAGATAGCACCTAAGACAGGCGCAGAAATGGCGACAAAAAATGTGGAAATCCCAAAAGCTATACTGTAAAGAATCTCCGGAGCCTGTCTTTCCAAAGTCACCCAACGCACAAAATACAGGGATACTATATTTAAGGCAAAAAATTGATTGGCCAGATCATATAGGGCCCAGGAAAAAATTAAAAAGCCGTTCTTTGTATTTCTTAAGTTAAACTCCATTTAATGCTTATTTAAAAAATCTTCCATGTCATACGGCAAGGGTGCAGCCAACGATATAAACTTTTTAGTCAGGGGGTGAACAAACTCTAATATTTTAGCATGCAGGCATAAGCGTTTTGCCTTAAGCTTAAAATCCCGGCGAAAAGCAAACTTTGTCTCCCCTACCAACGGATGCCCAACTTGCTTAAAGTGTATCCTGATCTGGTTGGTTCTGCCGGTTAAGGGCTTGATTTCTGCAATGCTGAAATCCTTTCTTTTTTCCACAATTCTATATTCGGTAATAGCGCTTCTTCCTTCAATGGGATAATCTATTTTACCCTTGTCTTTGGGTAATCTTCCCTGTATAAAGGCGATATATGTCTTTTTTATATTCTTGCGCCAAAATTCTTCCATCATCTTTCTCTGCATGGGTTTTCCTTTAGCGTAGACGATTAAACCCGATGTTTCCCTGTCCAGGCGATGGCAGGGATACAAACGGTAAGATAGTCCCTTATTCTTTAAATCCTCATTAAGAATACTGGTTAGGGTGCGCGGCTCATTCTTAGGCGTGGGGATAGTCAGCAGTCCGGAAGGCTTATTTAAAACTAACAACCACTCATCCTCATAAACCACCTGAATATTCACTTTATATTATCTCAAGCATCTTATCTATTGCAATTCTCGCGCGGCTACGAATCTCATCAGGGACTCTCACTTCTTCCTTAAGTTCCTCTAATGCCCAGAGGATTTTTTCCTGAGTAGTGCGTTTCATATTCGGGCAGACTGCCCGTTCTGTCGCCGGATAGAATTCTTTGGTGGGGTTATCTTCTTTGAGCCGATGTATAAGACCTACCTCTGTACCTACGATGATTTCTTTTGCCTCGGTTTCCCGCGCAAACTGACACATTTTACTGGTAGAAAGCACGGCATCAGCCAGCGCTACGACTTGCGGCAGGCATTCAGGATGCACCATTACTTTTGCTTTAGGATGAAACTTTTTTTCTCTCTTTATGTCTTCGGGCAGTATCTTTACATGGGTAGGGCAAAATCCATTCCAGGAGATAAGTTTCCTTCCGGTTTGTTTTGAAACATAATCTGCCAGATATTTATCAGGCACAAAGATAATCTCTTCTTTTGCGCCTTCGGCGGAATCTTTTATTATAGCATTGACCACTGCCACTGCATTAGTTGATGTACAGCATATATCTAATTCTGCTTTAACCTCGGCGGAAGTATTCACATAACCTACAACCACTGCCTTGGGATGCTCTTTCTTTAATTTCTTTAGCTGGTCTGCAGTAATCATATTTGCCATGGGACAACCGGCGAATAAATCCGGCATAATCACTAACTTTTGCGGGCATAGAATTGATGCGGTTTCCGCCATAAAATGCACGCCGCAGAAAACAAGCACCTTAGCATCGGTTTTGGCTGCCATACGGCTTAACTCCAAAGAATCACCCCGAAAATCCGCAACGTCTTGAACTTCGGGAAGTTGATAGTTGTGCGCTAAGATTACGGCATTACGCTTTTTCTTCAGCTCATCAATCTTTTTTTCTAAATTATCGCTATATTCTTTCTTCATCGCAATATCTTGTCAATAATGCCGCCGCCTAAAACTGTATCCTTATCATAAAATACCGCAGACTGTCCAGGCGTTATAGCAAACTGCGGTTTCTTAAACTTAACTTTTATCTTATTTTTTAGAAAAACAAGTCTAGCAGGCGCCTCGGGGTGATTATACCTTATCCTCACCTTGAGGGCAACCTTCTTTTTCCTGGGCTTTAGAATAAAATGGGCATCTTTAATGAAGAACTCTGCTCTATAAACATCCTCTTTTTTACCCACTGTTATGCAGTTGTTTTTAGGGTTTATTTTTATCACGTAGAGAGGGTAACTTCCGGCAATACCCAAACCCTCGCGCTGGCCAATGGTATAAAAGGCAATGCCTTTATGCTGGCCTAATATATTATTTTCTTTATCTATGATTGGGCCGGGCTTTATACATGTTTTAATCTGCGCCTTTAAAAATCTTCGGTAATCCGCATCCGGCAAGAAACATATCTCCTGGCTGGCTAATTTATCCGCTACCGGCAGCGCAAATTCCCTGGCTATCTTTCTTACTTCGTCTTTTGTATAATTGCCCAGAGGAAAAAGTATTGTCTTAAGTTGATCTTGACCGAGACGGTATAAAAAGTAGGATTGATCTTTCTTTAAATCCATTGCCTTCTTCAGCAAATAATTTTGATTTTTGAATTTTGATTTTTGAATTTTTTCTATACGGGCATAGTGGCCGGTAGCCAGATACTTTGCGCCTAAAGAAAGAGCCTTCTTCAATAATGCGTCAAATTTTATATGCTGGTTGCATCTTACGCATGGGTTAGGAGTCCTGCCTTTTAAATATTCCCGGCAGAATTCTTTAATTACCTTCTCCTCTAAGGCTTTCTTAAAATTCAAAACATAGTGTTTAATCCCTATTTTATGAGCCACTCTCCTTGCATCTTCTATTGCCTTAATGCCGCAACAGGCGGGCCTGCTGGTAGAGGAGTCTGGCAAATTGAAACACATAGTTATGCCGATAACCTCATAACCCTGGTCTTTTAATAATGCCGCGACTACGGAAGAATCTACTCCTCCACTCATCGCTACCACTACAGGCTCTTTCATAGTAATTATTTTCCTAAGATAGGGATTTAATCACTGTGTATGTCCTATTCATGATATCCTGAAGTTCATTCCGTTTTATGCAAAGGGGAAGAAAAAGATAAATTATATTTCCCAACGGCCTTAATATAAGATTCCTTTCAAGTGCCCTTTTGTAGACTTCCAAACCAATCCCCTCCCGAAAGCTAAAACCCTCTTTTGTCAATTTGTCCTTGACTAATTCTACCGCTCCAATCAGGCCTATATATCTTACATTTCCCACCAAGGGCAAATATCTAAATTTTTCCATATCGGTGCGGAATAAAGGTATTATTTCTTTTATTCTATCCAAGGTCCTCTCTTTTTTAAAAACCTCTAAACTTGCCAAAGCAGCAGAACAACCGAGAGGATTCGCCGTATAGGTATGCCCATGGTAGAAAGTCTTATTTTCTCCATAATCTGCATAAAATGCTTTATATATTTTCTCTGTGGTTAATGTCGCGGCCAAAGGCAAATATCCCGCAGTCAGGCCCTTAGAAATACAGAGGAAATCCGGTTCAATATTATTTACATGTTCGCAGGCAAACATTTTCCCTGTCCTGCCGAAACCAGTGGCTACTTCATCCAGGATAAGATGCACATTAAATTTTTTGGCTAACTTCGCTGCCCTGGACAAATACTCTTTAGGATAGACAATCATTCCTCCTGCTGCCATAACCATCGGTTCCATGATTATCGCAGAGATAATCCCTGACTTCTCTTTCAAAAGTTCTTCAAGCGGAATTATACAATCACAATCGCAGGTAGCCTTATCTTTGTGCATAGGGCAACGATAGCAATAAGGCGAAGGCGCCTTAAACGAAGGAAAAAACAATGGTGAGAATACCTTATTAAAAAGGCCTACCCCGCTTACACTCATAGCCCCGATAGTATCACCATGGTAGCCATAATCTAAAGCAACAAATTTTGTCTTTTTAACTTTCCCTGTATTCTGCCGGTATTGAAAGGACATCTTAAGCGCAACCTCTACAGCAGTTGAACCATTATCCGAAAAGAATACTTTAGTTAGCCTCCCTGGCGATATAGAAATAAGTTCCCGGGCAAGAAGAATAGCGGGTTGGTGAGTAAAGCCGGCAAACAAAACGTGGTCCAGGGAATTTAACTGTTTTTTTATGGCAGCTTTTATCCTGGGGTGATTGTGGCCATGGACATTAGACCACCAGCTGGAGATAGTATCATAGTAGAAATTGCCTTGGTTATCATAAAGTTTAATGCCCCTGGCCCTCTTTATTAAAATGGGCGGGGAGACAAGAGTATCCTTCATCTGTGTATAGGGATGCCAAATGAATTCCAAATCATCTTTAAGCCATTTATTCATATATCCAGCGCTTTATATATTCTTTTTCCTATTGGGGCAAACCTCTCGTATAACTTATCGTAGTTTTCTATCCATGGCAGAGCACCGAAGACCTTAAGATTCGCCAATGTTTTTATAATAAGAGGGTTATCCCTGACAATCCGGCTATCTTCATTCTTTGGATTATTAAATATTATACCCAAAATCTTTATTTTTCTTTTCTCCAGGGCCTCGATGGTTAACAGGGTATGGTTGATTACGCCCAACTTATTTTGCGCTACCACCAGTACAGCTAAATCAAGTTCTCTAACTATCTCTATCACCAGGCATTTTCTATTAAAAGGGACTAAAACTCCGCCTATACCTTCGGCGATTGTAAAATCAAAATGGCTGGATAACAATTTAAAACTTTCTTTAATTTTATCCGGATTGATTATTTTATTTTCAATGCGGCTTGCCAAATGGGGAGAACCGGGTAATTTAAAGACATAAGGAGAAATGAGCCTGGAATAACCTTTTAAATCATTCCTGGCGCGATGCATAATCTTAAAATGCAATCTTATATCCGAGGCTATACTATCGCGGCAGCCGGTTTGTATCCATTTCTGAGTTACAACATTATATCCCTTATCTGATAAATACCTTCCCAAAAGGCCGCTAATTACTGTCTTACCCACTCCCGTATCTGTGCCGGTGATGAATAACCCTTTCACCTCGCCCTTCCTTTCCTATCTATACCCTTAGCCCCTTAAGAATGGCGGGATTCATTACGCTAACCCCTGGCAAAAGAAAATCTGATAGGTTGCTTTAATCGAACGAAATTTATTTAAATATACTTCTTCTATTCTTTTTATATGCCGGCTACCCAGAAAAGCTTTACTGTCTGCGCCGTTTCCTCTTACTCCGGTATATTTTATTTTGTTCAATAATCCTAAAAGGTTATCAAACGACTCCTCGTATCTTAGCTCTTTTATCTTAAACTCCTTAAAATTACTGGTGAACATTTTATTTATTCTATCTTTATCTAAAAAATTATTCGCAGCAATAGGCGTATTTTTCAGAATAAACTCTACAGATACGCTTAACTCCCGGAATGTCAATGGCCCAAATATTGAAAATGAAATTAAACCGTTTTTTTTAAGTAAATTTTTATATTTTCCTAATGCTGTTTCGAGATTCGCAAACCACTGGAAGCAGGCGTTAGAAGTGATTAAGTCGAATTCCTCATTCGGAAATACTACTGATTCTCCGTCGGCAACAATAAATTCAATATTCCTATCTTCTAACTTTTTCTGTGCAACTTCTACCATTTTACCGGATATGTCTAAAGCCGTAATTTTTGCTTTCTTAAATTTCTCCCTGAGAAGAAAAGTATAATTTCCTGTTCCGCAGCCTATTTCTAAGACTTTGCCGCAGCTAAAATCATTTATCCCATTTAAGACTTCCAGGGCAGCTCTTTTTTGCACATCGGCGTAGCTATCGTAAAAATAAGCGCACCTTGAGAAATTCCTGGCTATACTCTCCTTATTCATGCAAAAGTCTTTCTTTAAACTGCCGGTTAAAAAACGGGACGTGCCCGGCCCCAGGCAGACAAATAAATTCAGCCTGGGATAACTCAGATTTGATCTGTTCTGCTTCATTAAGTGACGCTATTTTATCAAGCTCGCCATGAAAAATTATTATTCTCTTTATCCCTGCCAAAGACCCGGGATTTATCTGTGTCCCGGAAAGATAATCTAACCCACATAAAAGGTCTTCTAATTTTAATTCTTCCATATAACTCATTAACAGGTGCTTCTTAAACCAGCTTAAGCCTTCCTTGTCTTCTTCAGAAAAAGAATTTAAATAAAGTTTATAAAGGAAGGCCTTCTTGTTTTCTTTAAGCTTTAGTTTTATATCCCGTAATAAATGGGGCTTGAATTTCTTTTGTACGCTTAATAAAATAAGCTCGTCTACTCTATCAGGATTCTTTGAGGCGAAATCCGCTGCCAAAAATCCTCCCATTGACCAGCCGAATAGGGAAATTTTATCTATGGATTCTTTATTTAATAGTTCTTTTAAGTCTTTCGCAAAATTAAAAGGATGGTACTCAATAGGCAATAAATAATTATAATTTAAATCTAAGGTATTAAAAATCCTGTAATCAGTTGCCCAGCCAGGTATTAAGGCAATGGTTTTCTTAAATCCCCTATTGAATAATTTAAATTTTGATACTGGAGATATCATTTATAAGATTTTCTAAAATTTCTCTACTATGATAAAAAGACAATGAAAATCGAAGGCGCTCCTGCCCCCAGGGGACAGTGGGTGCCCTGATAGGTAGGACCCAATAACCTTTCACCTTAAGCCTCTTGGCAAATTCTATTGTTCTTATGTTATCCCCGATAATCAAAGGGATTATCTGGGAATCCCCTCGAACCAGGAAACCCCTGGTTTTTAAAGCATCGCGGAAATATTGCGCGGACTCCAGAAGCTTAACCCTGCGGTATGGTTCTTCTTTTATTAATTTTATAGCGGCCAGATTGCAAGCTACCACTGCAGGCGGTAATGCGGTAGAATAAATAAAACTCCTGCAGGAATTTATCAGATATTCAACTATTCTTTTTGAAGTAGCTAAATAAGCACCAAAACCGCCTAATGCCTTGCTAAATGTCCCCATGATAAAATCTATTTTCTCGTCTAAGCCTTCTTGCTGGACTATCCCGCTTCCATTCTTACCGAATATGCCCGTGGCATGGGCTTCATCAACTAAAATCTCGCAATTGTGTTCTTCTTTTAGCCGGACTAAATCCTTCAGAGGGGCCTTATCCCCATCCATACTAAATACAGTTTCAGTGACAATCAGGGCTTTATTAAATTTATTCCTTTGCTTCTGGAGCAGCCCCTTAAGGTGGGCGGCATCGTTATGCTGAAAACGGAAAAGATGCGCTTCCGATAATAGTATACCGTCAATGATGCTTGCATGGTTCAGGCGGTCTGAGAATATACAGTCGCTTTTACCGTAAAGAGAACTTATTATGCCTATGTTTGCCTGATAACCCGAATTAAAGACCAGCGCCGCTTCTTTATTCTTAAACTGAGATATTTTCTCTTCTAACAGGTGGTGTATTTCTAAATCTCCGCTCAAAAGGCGTGATGCGCAAGCTGCAGTGCCGAATTTATCTATTGCGAACTTAGCTTCTTCAATAAGCCTGGGGTGCCCTGATAAGCCCAGATAGTCATTAGAGGAGAAATCGATGTATTCTTTCTTATCAAAATATATTTTACCTTCACGGCGGGAGGAAATTGGCTTTAAAGTCCTTAATAAACCCTCTCCTGCTCTTTTTCTTAAGAATTCTTCTATATTTGCCATAATTTCTTTATCTCTGCAACTAATCTCATGTCTTCATCTACGTCTCTACCTTTTATCGTCAGATACCCGCCGATAAGCATGCCGTTGGCTCCGGCCATAAACGCCAAAGCTTGAAAATCTTTCAGCACAGATTCTCTCCCCGCTGCTATTTTAATAATTTTATTCTTTAATATGATTCTAAATAAGGCTATCGTCTTTATTGCCTCACTGCCGGAAAGCGGGTTTAGAGCTTCTAAAGCCGTGCCTTTTACAGGAACCAGAATATTCATAGGAACAGAATCCACATCCAACTCTTTTAACGCAAGCGCTAAGTCAATCCTATCATTTAAAGTCTCGCCCATTCCGATTATCCCGCCGCTACAGACCTCTAACCCCGCTTTCTTTGCCGCCTTGATTGTGTTAATCCTGTCACCAAATGTGTGCGTGGTTACAATCTTGGCAAAATAGCCGGAAGAGGTTTCCAGGTTATGGTGATAACGGCCAAGGCCTGCCTTCTTTAACAGAAGAAACTCATCATCGTTTAGCTTACCGAGAGATGCGCACATTTTAATCCCGACTTTATTTGTTATCTCCCAAATCGCGTCAGCAATAACATTTAATTCCTCTTTGGATAGCCTATCGCCACTGGTAACGATATCGAACCTTTCTGCGCCTATGTCTTTGGCGCGCAAGGCCTGCTCTACCATCTCTTCCTTGTTTTTTAAAGGATAATTAGTTATGCCTGTAGGGTGCCGGACAGACTGAGCGCAAAATTTACAATCCTGACTGCATAAGCCGGATTTAGCATTCATTATGCTGCATAATTCCAAGTTTGAACCTATGAAATCCTGCCTGGCCTTATTAGCCAGAGAGATTAAATCTGTTAGCGGCAGGCGGCAAAGTGCGGTCAATTCTTGTCTATCCATATAAATTGCCTCCCGAAGAAAAGATTCTAACCGTCAACTATTTTAATATATTAGGTTGACTTTTGCAATAGGAATCTTGGGGTTATTAACAGGAGGGACTCTTCTTAAATGTAATGACGAAGGCAATGCACTACATCGCCGGCCATCACCTTTTGGGTAAGGCCGGAGTCATTTCTAATCAACAGGCCTCCGTCAATATCTATACCTACTGCATGGCCTTCAATATGTTCCTTTTGAAAGCTCACTCTTATTCTTCTACCCAGACTGATGCTCCAGTCGCGCCATTTATCGATAATAGATTGGCCGCCGTTTTTTTGAAAGATAAGGTAATTTTCTTCTATCTTGCGCAATATCTCTTGTAATAATTCCGGGCGATTTATCTCTTGTTTCTTTTGTTCCCTCAATGATGTGGCTTGGTGAGGAATTGTCTTTTTATCGTTATTCACATTTAATCCAATACCCACAACTACGAAACGGCTTAAATCCGTCTCTGCGTTCAACTCGGTTAGTATCCCGCCTAATTTCTTATGGTGAATTAATATATCATTCGGCCATTTTATCTGGCAGGCCAAATCCGTCTTTTCTTTTATCGCTTCACAGATACTGACTGCACTCATCAAAGTAAGCAGAGGTGCCTGGTTAGGTGAAATCTTAGGTCTTAAAATCAAGGATAAATATATACCTTTATATTTAGGCGAAAACCAATTTCTACCTAATCTGCCCCTGCCTTTTGTCTGGGACTCAGCTATTACAATGGTGCCTTCGGGCGAACCTTCCATAGCTAATTGTAAGGCGCTATCCATGGTTGATGAAACTGTATCAAAATAATAAATTTTTTTTCCAATAAACCTTGTATTCAGCTGCCTGGCTACCTCAGAGGCAAAAAGCCTGTCCGGGCAGGAGACAAGCTTATAACCTAAATGCGGCACAGCCACGATATCATAACCAGAATCTTTGAGTATCTGAATATGTTTCCATAATGCCTGTCGCGTTATCCCTAAACGGTGGCTGATCTGGTCACCTGAGACATAGTCCGGTTTTCTTTTTAAGAAATCAAGAATCTTTTCTTGTATCATTATTTCTTCTCGTAAACCCCGTTAGAGATAGGAAACACTATTTTTTACTATTCTACCTGAAGTGTTTCCGAAATCTATATTTATCATCGCTTATCTCTAACGGGGTAAAGGGGAGACATCTGCCGTAGTTTCTCAACCACTGTGGGAAGGTGTTCTAAGAGGTAGACTACATCTTCTTCTTTTGTCCATCTGCCCAGAGTAATTCTTAATGAACCGTGGGCAATTTCATGCGGCAGGCCGATAGCTAATAATACATGGGAAGGCTCTAAAGATGTGGAAGTACAGGCAGAGCCTGTTGAGGCAGCAATACCCAACATATCTAAGTTAAGCAGGATAGACTCGCCTTCAATATATTTGATAGAAAAATTAACATTGTTAGGAAGTCTCTGTTGCGGATGACCATTGAGATAAACATCTGGGATTCCGCTTGGGATTTCCTTAATTAACTTATCGCGCAGTCTCATCTGAAATTTTACTTCTTCTTCCATCTTATCTTTACATAATTCTATTGCCTTGTCTAATCCCACAATACCAGGTGTATTATGCGTAGATGCGCGCCTGCCTTTTTCTTGGTCTCCACCATGTAAGAATCTTTCTATGCGCGTTCCTCTTCTAACATACAAGGCACCTATTCCTTTTGGCCCATAGAATTTATGTCCGGATAAAGATAAAATATCAACATTCAAATCATCCACATTAACCGGGATATGACCTACAGTCTGAACTGCATCTGTATGAAAAGATATCCCCTTATCCCTCGTAATTTTACCAATCTCAGCAATAGGCTCAATGGTGCCAATCTCATTATTCGCATGCATTACTGAAACAAGAATAGTTTTATCTGTAATTGCCTTTTTGATATCTGAAGGTGAAACTAAACCGTATTTATCTGTGCTGACATAAGTGACCTTAAAGCCTCTCTTCTCCAGCAATTTACAAGGCTCGATTATGGCATGATGCTCGATAGCAGTGGTAATGATGTGGTTGCCCTTCTTTGCTTGGGCGTAAGCCACGCCTCCAACTGCAAAATTATTTGATTCTGTTCCGCCTGAAGTAAAGATAATCTCCTCGGCCTTTGCACCTAAAAATGAGGCGAGTCTTTC
Source organism: Candidatus Omnitrophota bacterium (assembly GCA_020063525.1). GTDB lineage: Bacteria > Omnitrophota > Gorgyraeia > Gygaellales > Profunditerraquicolaceae > UBA1562. Next base: position 9,721 of record JAGUUJ010000078.1, on the reverse strand, counting down.
GCGCGCGTCTTCAATCGCTCTTTTTGCTTCCTGTCCTTCGGTATGAATACTGGAGGGATTACCAAATTTCTCAAAGAAGTATGGCTCCATTGCCTTTAAAACTAGCGGGTCGCAAGGTGTGGTAGCAGCATAATCTAAATATATCCTTTTCATCGCTTGAGCACCTCATTTAAACTGCCTGTGCGATAACCTTCTAAATCCACAGTTATATAATTATAACCTAATCTCTTTAATTTTTCTACTATCAAATCATGATGGCTTATAAGTTTAGGAATATCGCCTTTAAATACCTCTATGCGGCAAAGGCCGTTATAGTGCCTTAATCTCACCTGCAAAAAACCTAATTGCCTTAAAAACTCTTCTGCTTTATTAATCCGTGCTAATATCTGAGGGCTAATCCTTTTGCCATAAGGAATCCTGGAGGCAAGGCAGGCCTGAGCGGGTTTATTCCAAGTAACAAGTCCTAATTTCTTACTTAAAAGTCGAATATCCTCTTTAGTCAAGCCTGCTTCTTGAAGCGGTGAACGAATCTTAAATTCTTTTTTGGCTTTATTCCCCGGACGAAAATCCTCTTTGTCTGATATGTTACTTGCATCTGCCACAAAATCTAACTTAAATTTTTTTGCCATATCCTTTAATCTGCTAAAAAGTTCTTTTTTGCAGAAATAGCAACGATTAATTGGATTTGCGGTAAATTTTTTATCTTCTAATTCGTAGGTCCTGATTATCTTGTGCCTTACGCCAAAGGTGCGGGCAACATCTTTAGCGAATAGCAATTCCTCTTTAGGATATGTTGCTGAATAAGCTGTAACCGCAAGAATTTTATCCTGCGGTAATACCCTTGAGGTAACTTTAAGCAGAAGAGTGCTATCCACACCGCCGGAAAAAGAAATCAAGACAGAATCCATATTAGAGATTATCTTTTTCAGACGGCTTAATTTCTTATCTAAATTCATTTTAGAAGTGCACTTCCATGGCACGGGTAGGACATATCTTAACGCATAGCTCACAGGCAATACATTTATTGTCGTAAAAATGGACTTTACGCGTGAGGAGGTCAACTACTAATGCGCCGGTAGGACATATAGGGACGCATACTCCGCAATCGGTACATTTAATTTCATTGCGGATAACGTCTTGGCTTAGGGGCTGAATTTTTACACCGCAGGACTGCAGATATTCAATGCCTTGATTAAAATTTTCTTCTTTGCCGGTTAATTCTAAAACCATAAGTCCTTCTTCTTGCGGCGTAACATAAGCCTTCAGGATATTAAACTGCAGGTCATACTCCTTAACCAATTTACAAACAATGGGTTGGTCCACCAGCCGATGCGGAAAATGTAAAACAATTCTTTTGGAAACCATCTTTGCTTCTCCTTGCTAAACTATAGGTCTTTCTTTTAATGGCTTGAAGGTATATCCGGATTCTGCGCCGGGTAAAGCTGCCACCGGTTCAGTTAAAAGAAAATCGCCTTTTTTAATCCAGGATTTTAATTCTTCCGCAATCTCGCGCGCCTTAGAATAACTGGATAAATTACCCGTGGAGACTTCTTTTCCCTGCACAATAATCTTGCCGGATTTCAATTGGCTATAATTTACCTCGCCCAAGCTTCCGGGAATCATCTGAGGATAGGCCTGACTATAATCCACAATCTGAGTGTAAATTTCTTCATCGCGAATGGCAGCGTATTTGACTACCTCTTCATCTAATATAGGTATGGGTACACCTATACCTACGGTCAAAGTCACCCCATAACCCAGCATACTTGTTCCCACCAGCCACTCTGGTTTCATCTGTTTTAAATCTCCGATTACTGCAATGGTTCCTGCAGGTGCCTGAGGAACGCCGTTATCTTTTCTTTTTACCGTCGGATTATGCTGTGTGCCCTGCCAGGCAACAAACCCTATGCCTCCGCCCAAGAATATTTTTGTGCCAATGCCTATGGTCTTATAATAAGGGTCTTTTAAAAGCGGCGAGAGCTGGCCTGCAGAGCAATAATTGGCATTGCCTAATTTAGGTTTTAAAGCACCCATATAGGTGTAGATTATCTTATCCGATAAATTCACTGCCACATTGTAATTCTGATAACAGTTGCGTATATTGAATAACACCGCCTCATTCAAGTCTTTCATATTTATATAGGTCTCTAACTTTTTGCGCGGATAGCAATCTGTGCCATAGGCAGTGGCTTCTAATCTTACATCGCGGCCTGCTACTATCTCCTGAATCACATGCCCGCCTCCGTATTTAAATTCACCGGGGAAAACCTTATTGCGCGGGTCATCGTCGGGTATGGCAGTTGCGCCCAGGTAAATATCCACTGCCGCAAAACCGCAGTAAGCAGGAACATCATTAAGCTTACAGCTACCGCCGCCTAACTTAATTCTGGGCTTGGAATGTCCAATATTAAAAAAAGTGCCGCTTGAGCACATCGGGCCAAAAGTACCAGTGGTGACCACATCCACTTCTTGCGCTGCCTTCTTGGCGCCTTTTTTCTTGACCAAATCAATTATTTCTTCTGCAGTAACAACTACTACCTCGCCTTTTTTAATCTTTGCATTTATCTCTTTAATAGTTCTCATATTTAATCAACCCACTTTCGTTATTATCGTTAATTTCGTTCTAACGAACTAAACGATATTATATGGCGATAACTTCTTTTATCTGTGGCACCTCTTGTTTTAATAATTTCTCAATCCCCATTTTTAAAGTCATCTGGCTCATCGGACAGCAACCGCAGGTACCGGTAAGTTTTAATTTTACTATACCGTCATCACTAACCTCTACCAAATCTACATTCCCGCCATCAGCCATCAGCATAGGCCGGATTTTATCTAAAGCTTGTTCTACTTTTTCTTTCATTCTCTGCTCCTTTTAAATGAGCACATAACTTATGCCTTCATTTAAATAATTCCGTGCTCAGATACCTCTCGCCTGTATCCGGCAGGATAACCACAACCAGCTTGTCTTTATTTTCTTTGCGCCCAGCTACATTAATTGCTGCAAAAGTAGCTGCGCCTGAAGAAACACCTACTAAAATGCCTTCTTCCTTGGCTAATCTTCTGACTGTCTCAATTGCTTCCTCATTAGAAACCTGGATTACCTCATCGATAATCTTGCTATTTAGGACTTCTGGCACAAAGCCGGCTCCGATACCTTGAATCTTATGTGAGCCGGGTTTACCGCCCGACAATACCGGTGAATCCTTTGGTTCAACAGCAATGGCACGAAATGTAGATTTTCTCTCTTTGATTACCTCAGCCACACCCGTGATTGTCCCGCCAGTGCCTACTCCGCTTACCAGGATATCAACCCTGCCATCTGTGTCATTCCAGATTTCAAGTGCTGTGGTCTTACGATGAATTTCAGGATTAGCCGGATTCTTAAACTGCTGCGGCATAAAGTAACGTTTATTGCTTTTAGCCAACTCTTCTGCTTTTTTCACTGCACCGGACATACCTTCAGTACCGGGTGTTAGAATAATTTCAGCCCCGAAAGCAGACAAAAGCTGCCGGCGTTCCATACTCATTGTTTCAGGCATAGTCAAAACCAATTTATATCTTTTCACCGCACAAACAAAAGCCAGGGAAATCCCAGTGTTTCCGGAAGTCGGCTCAATGATTATCGTATCTTCCTTAAGCCTGCCTTGCTTTTCTGCCTCTTCAATCATACTCAGGCCAATCCTGTCTTTCACCGAAGAGCAAGGATTATAAAACTCTAATTTTGCCACCACAGTAGCAACGCAACCTTTAGTTACTTTGTTTAACTGCACTAAAGGTGTATTACCAATAAGTCTTGTGATATCCTTGGCTATTTTCATTTTATGCTATTCTCCTTCTTTTTATAGAATTTTTATTATAGCACTACGGCTTCTAAATTACTACAAACTTCTTTTATGCTATAGCGTCGTATCCGGACACTCAACAGTAAGCCACGAAGTAACATCTATCAATTAAAAATTATCCAAAGAATCTTTCTCCTTGCGCCCAGTTTTCGCCGTTCACTTCGTCAATCACCAGATATGTACTCTCTTTTTTCTTTCCCGCGACTTTTAACAACGTATCGGAGAATTCTTTAGCTATTTTCTCTTTTTGCTCTTTGCTTAATTTTCCGACTACTTTTAAATTGATGTACGGCATTTTTATACCTCCATTTCTACACTCTAAATCTTTCCAATTCATCTTCGCCTAATGGACTTGTGATAAGCGAACTTTCTGCTTCTGGAATCCTTCCATAAGATATCTCTGCGCTGTTATTTCCATCGCGATCGGAATAGCGTGCCACGATTTTACACGAGAGATTGATGAGATTAGGATCAAAAAACCCACGCCCAATACCAAGAGGCCCCTGGATGTGCAATGGCCTAAAGACAAAATCGCCTTCTCTAGCAAGCATCGCAAGACTCTTATTTTCTTTTTCGTTCCTACCCACAACCAATTTTGTTTCTTTGGAAAACCTAAAATATCTTCCAGATTTTAAAAGCTGTATATTTGAGAGATTGAGCTCATCATGTGTTATTAAATCTTTTACTTTTCGTGCAAATCCAGCGTCTGTTAAAAGGCACCCTCCGGCCGCGCAAGGGTAGTCATTGATACCAAACTCTTTCGCAAGCGCTATCTGCCTTTTCCGGGAACGTCCTGTGATGTCTAATAATTTTTCTCTATTTATCCATCCCAGTTTTTCCGGAATAGTGGGCGGCAGTAATTTGGCTGATAAGGGTCTTACCACAAGTCCTTCCAATCCCGCCTCTTTCTCAATAATATCCATCTGTCTCTTAAACTGGCTCATAGGCCGTTGACCCAGGACCTCGCCGGTGATTATAAACAATGCTCCTACGCCACGCATCAATTCCTTGCTTTTCCTGAAGAAGAGAATCCTGCAATCTATGCATGGGTTCATATTAGATCCATAGCCGTATTTCGGTTTTTTAAGGACCTCAAGAAAATCATCAGCGGCGTTGATCAACCTAAATTCAATGCCTAATTGAATAGCTACTTTGTACGCATAATTTCCGCAACTTCCCGAACCTTTACGGTCGCAGAGACAGAATGGAGTTTTGAAATTGAGGGCTAATAGCTCTATACCCTGTGCATCCATCAATTCTGCCGCTATGGTGCTGTCCAGTCCTCCTGACAAAAGAATAATCGCCTTCATAATAAATTATATTTTAACACGTATAGCAATTAATCTCTTGCAAAATAATATAAGGTTTCCTCAAGGCTCACCGCCGCTTTCTGTTGTAATAATTTATCTTCCAAAATTAAATTCTCTTCGGAGATTTTGTCGATTACCAGATAAGTGCTTTCTTTTAAGTTCCCCATCACTTTTGAAAGCGTGTCAGAAAAATCTTTGGCAATCTTTTCTTTCTGTTCTTTATTTAATTTCACCGCTACTTTCAAATTAATAAATAACATATGCACACCTTTCTCTACACAAACGTAAACGCGCTCTCTAAATCTTTCCTTAAATCATATTTATTCTCAATCCCCACGGAAATTCTGACGAGATTATCCGTTATCCCGCGTTTCAATCTTTCTTCGCGCGGCATCGAAACATGAGTCATCTTGGCAGGATAGCTTATAAGAGATTCAACGCCACCAAGGCTCTCCGCCAGCAGAAAAAGCTTAAGATGGGCGATAAATTTCTCAACCTTCTCAAAGCTTCCCTTTAATTCCAGGCTGAGCATGCCACTAAAACCTAACATCTGCTTTCTGGCAACGGAGTAATTTTTACTAGATTTCAAACCCGGATAATACACACGCTCAACCTTCGGATGTTTAGATAGATATCTCGCTAAATATAATGCATTCTCCTGATGTGCTTTCATTCTTATTGGCAGTGTTTTAAGGCCTCTTAAAACCAACCAACAATCCCAAGGCCCCGGTACCGCGCCAGCAGCATTTTGATAATATTTCAACTCATTATAAAGCTTCTGGTCATTCAGCACCACTGCTCCGCCGACAATATCACTGTGTCCGGCAATATATTTCGTTGTACTATGGACAACAATATCGGCTCCACACAAAAGTGGCTTTTGAAAATAAGGGCTTGCAAACGTATTGTCAACCGCAAGAAGTATGTTACGCCTATGCGATATCTTGGAGATTTTTTGTATATCTACGATTTTTAAAAGCGGATTTGTGGGCGTTTCAATCCAGATTAATTTTGTATTCTTGCGAATCGCCTTTTCAAAAGAACCAAAATTATCAACGTCGGCATAGCTAGTGGATAACCCCCATTTCTTAAACACTTTTTCCAATATACGGTACGTACCGCCGTACATATCATCACCTGCAACAATATGGTCTCCCTTTTTTAAAAGACTGAAGACCGCCGTAGTAGCCGCAACTCCTGAAGCAAATGCAAGCCCGAATTTAGCTTCTTCAAGCGAAGCAAGCACAACCTCTAATGCTTGGCGCGTGGGATTACCTGTTCGTGAATACTCGTATCCTTTATGCTTACCAATAGCTTCTTGCTGGAAAGTAGATGTTTGATAAACCGGCACAATAACTGCGCCAGTTAATGCATCCGGCTGCTGGCCGTCATGAATAGCCCGAGTCTCAAATCTCATCAGAATCCCCCTTTTTCTGCGATATCCAATAAGTGACTAAATCCGCCCTAGTGATTAAACCAATTGGAATGCCTTCTCTTTTCACTACAATTCCCGTCGCACCTGACAATAGCACTCTGTACGCCTCGGAAACATCAGTTGTCTCTTCAAGAGACGGTAATGGCTTCCCCATAACCGTGGCAATATCCTGTCTGTCGAACTCAATACCATCATGCAGAAGCTGCATAAGAGATGCTTCGTTCAAACTTCCCACAATATTTTCGCCATCAATAACGGGTAGCTGCGAAATATTGAATTCCTGAATCAGGGAAACTGCCCGGATAAGCTTGTCTTGCGGAGAAACAGAAATCAGCGGTGGAAGGTTTTTCTTGTTAAGGAGTATTTCTTTTATAGTCACTGTGCGGGATCTCTTGCCTTCCCAGAAACCATTCTCCTGCATCCATTGATCAGAAAATATTTTATTGATGTAATTCCTTCCTGTATCGGGCAAAAGCGCTACGATGTATTTAGACTTCTCCAGCCGCTCGGCATATTTTAACGCAGCTACCAATGCGGTCCCTGATGAACCTCCTACCAGCAAGCCTTCTTCTCTGGCAAGCCGCCGCGCGGTGTTAAATGACTCTTTATCGCTTACCCTTACCATCTCATCAACAACCTGGCGGTTGAATGTCTTGGGAATAAAATCTTCGCCGATGCCTTCAACTTTGTAAGATTTGGGGCTATCGCCAGAAAGTATGGAGCCTTGAGGATCTGCACCCACTACAATAATATTGGGATTTTTCTCTTTAAGATATTTTGATGTTCCGGATATAGTGCCACCGGTTCCCATGCTGGCGACAAAAACCTCCACCTTCCCTTGGGAGTCTTCCCATATTTCCGGGCCGGTAGTCAGATAATGCGCCAGGGGATTATTGGGATTCTCAAACTGATTGGGTCGATAAGCATTGGGAATCTCCTTGGCCAGCCGATCCGCCACGCCGTTATAACTTTCCGGTGAATCCGGAGCAACCGATGTCGGAGTAATAACCACTTCCGCGCCATAAGCTTTAAGCAGATTTACCTTATCCTGACTCATTTTATCCGGCATAACAAATATGCAACGGTATCCTTTAATGGCGGCAACCAGTGCCAGTCCCACACCAGTATTTCCAGCTGTTGCCTCGATTATTGTGCCGCCCGGCTTTAAAATACCCTCTCGCTCCGCAGCTTCGATCATCTTAAGACCGATTCTATCCTTTACGCTGCCACCCGGATTAAGAAATTCCGCCTTAACATATATTTTTGACTTTATATCTTTGGTTATTTTGTTGAGCTTAATAAGTGGTGTTTTACCAATTAATTCAAGTATACTGTTAAATTCTCTTCTCATATATTTTCACCTCTCTTCTCTTAAATCCTTAAAAAATCTTTTGTTATTTTATTCAACCCCTTTTAACCGTAATGCGTCATGAAGCAAAGAATTACCATCACATTTATAGCAATGGTTTTTGGTCCCTGGAGGGATATTCGCATCATCTACAATATCGGCTGCCTCCAAAACCGTCTCCACAAACCAGGCACTCGTCGGAGGCCTGTGACCCTGAAGTTTAGAGCCCGGATTGGGCGACCAGACAAAGGGAACGACATTTGCCCCTAATTCGGTAATTTCTCTTACCCCTTCCAGGAAAGTTTGTTTCGGCTCTAATCCCATGACAAAAACCCCGTATACATTACCTGCCCCAAAAATTTTAACGGCACAGCGGATAGAATTGATGAATGCCTCGTGACTGACGCTTTTAGATTTTCCCGGACAAATCGCTTCATATAATTTTTTATCCCATATTTCCATGCTAAAGCCGATGGCTTTTATTCCTGTATCGTAATATTTTTTTACGTCATCAATACTCTTTGCCGGAGAAGGAAGAATCGTTCCCGGTACACGGTCTAAACTGGCATGCTTTCGAATAGATTTTAGAATTTCACCTACGAGCCCAATCTCTTTTTCGTGATTGAAACACCCTCCGGTAAGTAAAACGTGTTTTACCATGCCTTCGGCAAAAGCGGCCTTAGCGACTTCCCCTATATCTTCGGTATCTTTTTTCTTTAAAACAGAATTATAAGTCTTTGATGTAGAAACAAGATTGCAAAAAAGACACTCTTCTTTTTTAGAAAAATGGCTGCAATAATTTTGATAGCAGAAAAATAAGCAATCCTGGCCGCCTATCTGGCCAATTTTCACCATCGCATTATGGCTTGAAGTCTGTAGGCTGTAATACGCTGGCCTTTTGAACCACTTAACTTCGCAGATATTTTCCTTACCGTTCGTCAGAATCAAATCGTCTTTATCTACTATAACCCGATACGGTGAACGGCTCTTTTTTCTGAACTGAACCACTGTCCCGTCGGGAAGAAGAAAGTCATCTGGCAAGGATATCCCGACATGATCCTCAAAATCCCAGCCAAAAAGACCGTGGTTCTGCTCTTTATATTCGCTTCCCACTCCTTTCAAAGCATCCGGAGTTGCCCAAACCCCTTCGGTAAGCAATTCTGCTTTTAGTCCCAAATATTTATGTTCGCTCATCTGCCGATTTCCTAATCATTAGCCCTGTTTCTCATCCATTGGAAATAAGAAATAGTCCTACCAGGGCAAACCAATTGGGGAATATCTTTATCCTCTCATTTTTTCCTATAAAAATTGATTCTTCTATGTTAATGTTTCTCTTACGGCAATACTCGATAAAATCGGATATGCTTAAGAAATGTAGATTCGGCGTATCATGCCACTCATAAGGTAAAGACGGCGTAATGGGGGTCTTTCCCTTAAAGAATATTTGTAGACGCGCTCGGTAATAAGCGAAGTTAGGGAAAGCGACAATTACCTTCTTTCCCACCCTTAAGGCCTCTCTTAAAACTACATCAGGTTTTTTAACTTGCTGAAAACTCTGGTTTAGTATAACGTAATCGAAGGATTTGTCCTGATACTCAGCCAAACCGCTGTCAATATCTCCGTGAAAAACGTTTAACCCCTTGGCTACGCATTTGTATATCGCCTGCTCGTCTATTTCTATACCTTGGCCAGGTGCGATATTAATTGAAGCGAATCAATAAATTTTCTTCCTGCTTCTAGTCCTCCCTTAATTCCAAAACCAAGAATAGCACCTGCTCCTTTT
>JAGUUJ010000130.1 GCA_020063525.1 Candidatus Omnitrophota bacterium | reverse complement strand
TTAGAAGATATTTATTTCAGGAATAAGATTAGAAACAGGCTGTTACCTTTATTGGAGAAAGAATACAACAAAAATATTAAAGAGGTATTAAGCAATATGGCGCAAAGCTTAGGCTACGATTATGATTATTTAATGCGTGTAGCTCAACGGGCAATAAAAGGCGCTAAACATAAGCTCAATCTTAAGAAGCTTACGAGTCTGCATCCGGCAATGCAGAGGTTAATATTACGGATGGGCATTGCCAAAGTACAGGGCGATACACGCAGGATTACCTTCGCGCACATAAAGGAATTAGAAGACTTGATTTTTAACCGACCAGTCAATTCCATAGTTGACCTGCCTAAAGGGGTATCGGTAGTTAAGAAGAAAAATCATCTCTCGTTTTACCGCCAGCCCAATCTTTAATGAGCAGACGACTTATGGAATGCCAGTAACATAAGTCGTAGGCAAAGCCGTCTGCGAATTAATCCCCCCTGCTTTCTTGCGAAAGCAAGAAGGGGGGATAAGTTCGGCCAAACAACTTACGTTTACTCTCGTTCCGTAAGTTGTGGCCTCACTTAATAAATACTTGATTTTGTAAATATTTGAATATATAATAAAATTTCTGACAGAGAGGAGAAAAATGGCAAACCATAATATTCCTAAGTCTAAGAGAAACAAGATACTTAGACGTTTTCCGTGGTTTTGGTTACTTATAATTGTTGTCTTTTATCTCTTAATTAATTCTTTAACCATACCCATGACCGGCATACCGAAGGAGATATCTTACAGTGGTTTTTATGAAATTTTAAAGACTTCTCCTGAGAAGATTAAATCTGTAACCAAGGTTGAGACTGTGCTGCAGGGCGAATTTACTGACAATAGTAAATTCTTTGTAAATATCCCTGAAAATGATACAGAATTGCTTAGCCTTATGCGCCAGAATCTAAAGCGCTTTGATGTTAAGCCGGCGCGCACTCTATGGGCAAATATATTTTATTCATTGGGCCCGGTGATTTTATTGATATTCTTCTGGTGGATGATGGCTGCGCGGGGAGAGCAGCTGGGAAACAGGATTATGGGTTTTGGCAAGGTGCGCCCAAAGATACATAGTGAAAAAGAAGGAGAAAAAGTCACCTTTAATAATGATGTAGCAGGCGTAGATGAAGCCAGAGAGGAACTGCAGGAGGTTATTGAGTTTTTAAAAGACCCAAAGAGGTTCCAAAAGTTAGGCGGTAAAATTCCTAAAGGTGTTTTGCTTGTAGGTCCCCCGGGATGCGGGAAAACTTTGATCGCTAAGGCAGTCGCCGGTGAGGCAGGAGTGCCTTTCTTTAGTATTTCTGGTTCGGATTTTGTAGAAATGTTTGTAGGTGTGGGAGCCAGCAGGGTTCGTGATTTATTTGAACAGGGGCGAAAAGCAGCAAAGATCTCCGGTAAAGGCGCGATTATTTTTATTGATGAAATAGATGCAGTAGGACGTTTGCGTTTTGCCGGCATCGGTGGTGGACACGATGAAAGGGAACAGACATTGAATGCCCTTTTAGTAGAAATGGATGGCTTTGATACCACCCAAGGACTCATATTAATCGCAGCCACCAATCGACCCGATACTTTGGATCCCGCGATTTTACGTCCGGGTAGGTTTGACCGGCATATTGTGGTAAATTTCCCTGACATTAAAGGACGGGAGGAGATACTTAAGGTTCATACGCGTAAGTTAAAACTCGCTCCTTCTGTAGATTTAAAATCCCTTGCTAGTCAAACCCCGGGTTTCTCAGGTGCGGATTTGGCAAACCTGTGTAATGAGGCAGCACTGCTGGCGGCAAGATATAGTAAAGATGCCATTGAGATGGTTGATTTTGAAAAATCAGTTGAGAGAGTGCTTATGGGTCCTGAGAAGAAGAGCCATATTATGTCTAAGAAAGAGAAGGAGATTACCGCGCTTCACGAATCAGGCCATGCACTTCTTTCCTTGTTTTTGCCTGAAGTAAATCCTTTAAAAAAAGTTTCCATAATCCCCCGAGGTTTGGCTGGCGGTTATACTTTTACTCCTCCACTTGAAGACAGGCACTATTGGACGAAATCAGAGTTAATTGCCGAGATCGCGCTTATATTAGGTGGTCGTGCATCTGAAGAGATAAATTTAAATGAAGTTACCACAGGAGCGCAAAATGATTTAGAGATGGCCACTCAAATGGCTCGACGCATGGTTACACAATTCGGCATGTCTGATAAATTAGGTAATGTTACTTTGGGAAGAAGGGAAGGGCTTATATTTTTGGGGCGTGATATCATGGAAGAAAAGAATTATAGTGAGGAAACCGCCCATCTGATTGATGAAGAAGTAAAGAGAATAGTTAATGAGGCTTATATAAAAGCAAAGAATTTATTACAACAGAATTTAGATAAATTAAAGACTTTAGCCAATGCCCTCTTAGAAAAGGAAGTCTTAGATGGCGAAGAAGTCAAACGCTTGCTCGGTATAGAAAAAAAAGACCTCCCTTCAAGATGATCCACATCCTCGAGACACGTGATCCGCAAGATTTAAGGCAAATTTTGCAGGATATTAAAGTTGACCCCTATGGCATTGAGATTATGCTGCCTAAGGCGGTTCAACATCTAGTGAGGATAAATTCCATATCTTGTATTGCGGCAAATATACTCAAACAGGAGATGCTTTCTTTAGGCGGTGATGTGGCAGTGGCCAGGAATGCTTTGACTGGTAAGGCCAGGAAGACAGATTGCCTCCTGATGGCAACTCTGTCTCAATTTAACCGCCTCACCGAAAAGTTAAATAGACAGCCTTTTGGCCTGGATAGATTGGCACATGATTTATCCGACAGCCTTACCAGTTATCAAAAGGACGAATTTAATCTTGATTTGGGTAGATATAAATTGACTTTAAGGCAGGGTAAAACTTGTATTATGGGTGTTGTAAATCTTACTCCGGATTCATTTAGCGGCGATGGGTTATATAAGGGACTGTCCCCGACAGAGCTAAAGGGAACTGTTCCTAAGGGGACTGTCCCTGAAAGCGTAGTTGATTTTGTAGAGAGAATGGTAGATGATGGCGCGGATATTATTGATATAGGCGGCGAATCAACCCGTCCGGGCGCCGAACCAATTCTCGTCAAGGAAGAATTAGAACGCACAATACCGATAATTAAAAAAATTGCCAGGAAAATCAAAGCTCCTATTTCCATCGATACTTATAAACCCGAAGTAGCAAGGCAGGCCCTGGATAATGGTGCGGTTATGGTAAATGATATCACTGGCTTAAATAATAAGATGGCAAAGATAGTTTCCAAATATAAAGCAGGCGTTGTGATTATGCATATGAAGGGTAATCCGCGGACTATGCAGAATAACCCTGTTTATAAATCTTTAATTGATGAGATAATAGAATATTTAGATAAGGCAATAAGTGAGGCTGTTGCCTGGGGTATAGATAGGGAGAGAATTATTGTTGACCCCGGTATAGGTTTCGGAAAAACGCTTGGGCATAATTTAGAGATATTGAAAAGATTAAGAGAATTTAAAATCTTAGGCAGGCCTATATTAGTCGGTCCATCCCGGAAATCCTTCCTTGGAAAAATATTAAATGCAGGACCTCAAGAGAGAATTTTTGGCACTGTATCTGCTTGCATCTTAGCAGTAAAAAATGGCGCAAACATAGTCAGAGTCCACGATATTGTTGCGGTAAAACAGGCAATGAAGGTTTTAAATACTATAAATAATATAAGATGATATCAGATAATATATGTATATATTAAATATTATACATGTGTGGAAACCCGTAATTGAAATCATGATACTCTGGTTTGTGATTTATCACATCATGCTTTTCTTTGAGGGTACGCGCGCAATACAGGTTTTGCGCGGAATAATTATTCTTTTAGTCGCCTTCTTTGTATTTCAGAAGTCAGGCTTGGAAATACTCAATTGGTTACTGACAAAATTATTCGCTATATCGGTTATCGCTATTCTTATTATCTTTCATCCGGAGATAAGACAAGGATTGGCACGTTTAGGCCAACGTCATCTATTCGGTACCAGCGAAAGTGAAGAAGAGCTGGATTGTATATTAAAACAGATAGGTAAAGCAACCGAAGAACTATGCAGGAACAAGATGGGCGCACTTATTGCTATAGAGAAGAACGACCCGCTTACTGCCTATATCGAAAGCGGCGTTGTTATTGATGCGCGCGTATCTTCGGATTTGATTGAGAATATTTTTACACCTAATAGCTTACTTCATGACGGCGGCTTAATTATACAGCACGGCCGTATTATTGCTGCCGGCTGCCTATTCCCTCTTACGGAAAATCAGGATTTAAGCCGCGTATACGGCACGCGGCACCGCGCTGCGTTGGGTTTGAGCGAAGAAACTGATTCCGTAGTTATTATTGTTTCCGAGGAGAGGCAGGATATGTCTTTGGTGTATCGCGGTAAGTTATACAAGGATTTAAGCAGAGAAGATATGCTTTCTAAGATTAAGGAGATTATAAAACTTAAGAAAGACGATGTCTAAAGAGAAGATTGGCATTGGCTATCGCATTGGACACTGGTTTACCTATCATCCCTGGCTTAAGCTCATTGCGTTTATATTAGCGGTTATGGTCTGGTTTTATGTTTTGGGTGAGATAAAACATTTTGATTATTAGATGCTCAATTTAGGCGTAAATATTGACCATGTGGCAACCTTAAGAGAAGTCCGGCACGGCATTGAGCCAGAGCCGGCATTCGCTGCTTTAATCTGTCAGGCATCCGGGGCTGATAGTATAGTTGCGCATTTAAGGGAAGACCGCCGGCATATTAAAGAAAGAGACCTGTATATTTTAAAAGAAATAGTTCGGGTAAAATTAAATTTAGAGATGTCCATTGCCCAGGAGATCGTTAGAATTGCCTGTAAAGTAAAGCCTGATCAGGCAACTCTGGTGCCCGAAAGAAGGCAAGAGCTAACTACTGAAGGCGGTTTAGATGCGGTATCTAATTTTAACAGTATAAAGCAAGTTTTTTATAAATTAGATAAACAGGCAATTATGGTAAGCCTGTTCATTGACCCGGACAAAAAACAGATTGATGCTGTAAGAAAATTAGGGATAAGGATGATAGAGTTGCATACCGGCCGCTATGCCGATGCCAAGAATAAAAAAGAGCAGGATAAATATTTTGAAGAATTAGAAACAGCAGTTAAATATGCCAGGGATAAAGGATTGCATGTTTTTGCAGGACACGGCTTAAATTATTATAATGTGTCAAGGGTGGCTAAGATAGAGGGAATAGAGGAGTTAAATATCGGTTATTCTATCGTCTGCCGTGCAGTGCTGGTGGGTTTAGAACGGGCAGTGCGGGAAATGAAGGCATTAATGAGATGATAATCGGAACTGGTGTAGATATAACTGAAGTAACGCGCCTGCGCCAAGCAGTAGAGAAGTGGGGTGAGGATTTTCTGAACCGCATATTTACTCAGGAAGAATTAGAGAATGCGAAAACCAGAGGTAGTTTATACCAGCATCTTGCAGGCAGGTTTGCAGCTAAAGAGGCAGTATTTAAGGCGTTAGGCGATGCCAAATTAAATTGGAAGGATGTAGAGATTTTAAATGATAAAGAAGGTAAACCTTGTTGTGTGATTTTAAACGGTAGGGGTAAAAAGATAGATGTGCATATATCTATTTCCCATGTGAAAAATTATGCGGTTGCCAACGCTATTATTACGCAGAAGACCCAACACACATAAAGGTGACTTTGGGCATATTTTTATTTTAGCGGGTTCCGCGAGATTTTCCGGCGCAGCAGTATTATGCGCCGGCGCAGCAATGCGCGCAGGTGCCGGCCTAGTTACTTTAGGTATTCCTAAGAGTTTGGCTGAGGCCATAATAAAAATAAAACCTAAAGAAGTAATGACATTCCCTTTACCCGAAACAAGCGATGGCACGCTAAGCCTGGGTGGCTATAAAAAGATTAAAGATTTTGTTAAAAATACTGATGTATTAGCAGTTGGGCCGGGCCTTACTCAGAATAAATCAACGCAGGGTTTAGTGCGAAAAGCGATATCTGAAATAGATAAACCTATGGTTATCGATGCAGATGGGTTGAGCGCTTTAGTAGGTCACTTAGAGTTTTTACGAACACCGAACACCGAACACCGAACACCGATACTGACTCCTCACCCTGGTGAAATGGCGAAGTTAATGGGTATCAGTATAAAAAAAGTTCAGGCTAACAGAAAAGATATTACTCAGAAATTTGCCAAGGATTATAAAGTAACTGTAGTTTTAAAAGGATATAATACTGTGGTCGCAGATTTTAACGGTAATTTATATATAAATAAAACAGGGAATCCGGGAATGGCTACTGCAGGAAGCGGCGATGTTTTGACCGGAATGATTGCGGCTTTTCTGGGCCAGGGCCTGAATCAATTTGAAGCATCGAAATATGCAGTTTATCTTCACGGTTTAGCCGGAGACTTAGCAGCGAAAGAGAAAACACAAATAGGTATGATTGCCTCGGATATAATCGATAAGATTCCCGAGGCAATCAAACAGTGTTCTTAGACATATAGTTAATTTTGCCGGCGTAGCTCAGTAGGTAGAGCAGCTGTTTTGTAAACAGCGGGTCGGGGGTTCGATTCCTCTCGCCGGCTTTGAAAAATATGGGCAGGTACCCAAGTGGCCAAAGGGGACAGACTGTTTAAAGGCAGCGTTCCGAAGAAATTCGGGATGGAAAAGTAGGTGAATTCAGGGAACCCCTTTACATTTAAAAGGTTAAGGGCAATCCTGAGCCAAGCCC
>JAGUUJ010000027.1 GCA_020063525.1 Candidatus Omnitrophota bacterium | reverse complement strand
GTTAGCCACGGTCTGGGTGGAGGTAGCTGATGACCTGGGCTCTAATGTAGATATCTATTGCTATTACGGGAATGCTTCCGCAGGCAGCGCAAGCAGCCTTACAGATACTTTTGGTACAAGCTCAGCCACTTCCGCTATTACAGGTTGCACTTTAGGCCAAGCGTGCATTGTTTCAGCAAACCAGACTATTTCGACATCGGGAACCTACGGACATCCCTATATCAAAATCAATTCTGGAGTAACTCTGACGGTAACTGGAGACAATGTAATAGCTTATTTTGACAGCATCAGGAGATTTGATATACAAGGGACTATAACATCCACTGGTGGGGGCGCGCGAGATACTGACGGCGGTACTTATTGGGGCACAGGCAGTGGGGGCAAAGGCGGTGATTTTAACAGTTGTGGCACAATTTATACCAATACCGGAACTTATGGCGGAGGTGGGGGTAGCGGTACTGGTGGTGCTGGCTGTCCATGGGATGGTTGTGGGATAACACATGGCAAGAGTTATGGAGGTGGTGGTGGTGGGCATGGCGAATATAATCAGTTTTGCAATCCAGAAACTCGCGGCGCGTTTCTTTCAGTAAAGACCGGTATTTTAGCAATACCAACCGGTGGGTCTATAACCTTGAGTGGATTGAGCGGCTGTTCAGCCAGAGATGCAGGTACGGGCGGCGGAGGCGTGCTTTTGGAAATGAATGCTTCAAAATTGATGGCATTTAGCGGCAGTATGAAATTAACTGGAGGTGGTAGCGTAAATGCCCCGTGTGGTACCGGCGGCGGAGGAGGCGGCGGCGTTTTAAGCTACATAAACTACAATTCTTTTGTCGGTGCCGGCTCAGTCACTTTGACAGCCGGAACGGCTGGGTCACTTGGCGGCGGCGGAACCGCAACACTCATAACTCCAGACGGCACCCAAACAGGCAGTCCGTCCGGCGCAACCGGCGGCACAACCAGCAAGACGTACACAACAGGCGGTTCTGAGCCGAGTTTTAGCAGCGCAGGAGGGGAAGATATCAGCCGATTTATAATAATTCTTGATTAACAAAGCCGAATAATGGGGACGGTTCTATTTTTACAATGTCCCTTTAGGTTGGGGATTTAAGCAGGCTTTTTGACAAAGAGGTGGACTTAATGTTATTTTTTGAAGAAAATAAAGAGGGTGCCCACGATTGCCCAGAATTGGCCCATAATAAAAGCAAAAGTCCAACGGATAATTTCTGCTTTAGAACGGGCGATCTCGGTGCGGATTTTTTCAATTTCAAGCTGGAGACTTGTTTTGGTTTCTTCGATTCTATGCTCAACATGTTCATCGGCAGCTTTACTTATAAGTTCTGCCAGAGCTTGAGCGCCGCTTTCTCCAAGTTTTTCTCGCAGAATATTCGGTATAGAAATTACAGTCATTTTTCTTCTCCTTTGCTTAAAGGATATCACTCTTTGGAAGTTTGTCAAGCTTTAATTACGAGATTGCTGAAAAAATCCTAAACAATGCAGCAATCTCAGATGCAGAGAAAGGAGGCGAGTAAAGATGAGAAGATATTGGTTTTTAGGGTTATTCTTATTACTGGCAATCAGCGTGCAAGCGCAAGGATGGTCTGATGCCAGATTAAAAAATGTCTTAGGAGAGGTTGAGCCGGTTTTGGAGAAAATCAAAGCCTTAAAGCCTATTAGATATACCTGGAATAAGCCAGGCCAGCAGAAAGTTAAGACAACTGATAAGAGTATAAGATATGGTTTCCTGGCTCAAGAGATGAAAAAGGTCTTTCCTGAGTTTATCTCAGAAGGAGAAGACGGGTATCTATTGTATAACTCCAGTGGTTACGAGGCAATATTAACCAGGGCTATCCAGGAGCTCTTAAAAGAGATAGATACTCTAAGAGCAGAGATAAATAAGCTAAAGGCAACCACCGCTAACGTGGGCATTTATATGACCAGCCCTTCCTATCGGTTGGATGTTTCCCGGCCGTGAATAATCCAAAGTGTCTCTGGTTATTTGAAATTGTTTGTGGCTTAGGCAGCCGCGTGCCCAGGGTATATATTGATTAAACCAAAACTTATTGAAGTCTCTGGGTAAAAAAAACTCCTAATTTTTAGGTTAGAGACTCCTGATCCTGACCTAAACTTGAAAAGTAGGTAATTTTGTTGTATACTTAGTATTAGCCGATAAAGGTAAACCTATCGAAAGATAGGGACGCAAAGCCACAGACCTAAATCCGCAAGGGATGTTTCGGCGGATATGGTGGCTGGGCTGCCAAGAGATAGAGGTGATGAAAGTAAAACACCTTTATCGGCTGTTTCTTTATATCCCAACATTCTCTTTCGCTAAAGCTTCGGAGAATAGTCCTCCGAAGTTTTTTTTGCGTATATTAGTTTAAGGGCGAAGGAGGACATTTTTGTTGGGATTTTTTATTTTAAGGTGCTATAATGTTAGCCAATATGATGGAATTTCCTAAAGATTTTCTCTGGGGTGCAGCTACTTCTGCCTATCAGGTGGAAGGGAACAATATAAATACTGATTGGTGGGAGTGGGAGAAAAGGGTTGGCTTAAAGGAGACTTCGGGGCTCGCCTGTCGGCATTACGAGCTTTATAAGTGCGATTTTGATTTAGCCAAACTTCTTAATCACAATGCCCATCGTTTATCCGTTGAGTGGAGCCGCATAGAACCTGATGAAGGTAAATTCTCAGAGCCTGAATTAGAACACTATAAAGATGTTATCATTTCTTTGAAACAGCGTAACCTCGAACCCATAGTTACTTTGCACCATTTTACCAATCCTTTATGGTTTGCGAGGAAAGGAGGCTGGCAAAATGAGAAAGCCTGTGAATATTTTTTACGCTATGTAGAAAAGATTGTTGGGGCTCTATGTGAAAATGTAAAATATTGGGTGACTATAAATGAGCCAATGGTTTATATACATCTTTCTTATATCAAGGGTATATGGCCACCCCAAGAAAAATCCTTTTTAAAAGCTAAGAAGGTAAAAGAAAACCTAATCCTTTCCCACATAAAAAGCTATAAACTCATCCATAAAATTTATAGAAATGAAAGCTTAAATTTACCTTTAATAAGTATTGCCCAGAATATGCAGGCATTTGTACCCTACGCCTTAACCCTAAGAAACAATATCGCTGCTTATTTAAGGAATAAGTATTTTAATTTTGAATTTATTGAGAGGTTAATGTGTGCTAAAACCCTTGATTTTATAGGCATAAATTACTATACTCGAGGTTTAGTGGAGACGCGAGGCTGGGGCTTTAAGAATTTGACGCTGGATGTCTGTAATGAAAATCACAGCAAGCTCAGTAAAAATTCTTTAGGCTGGGATATATACCCCGGGGGTTTATATAACTTACTCTTGAAACTAAAGAAATACGGCCTGCCTATGTTTATTTTAGAAAATGGTATATGCACACAGGATGATAACTTAAGGTGGGATTTTATCTATGAGCATTTAAAGAATATCCATCTGGCAATGAGTCAAGGCGTAAAACTTTTAGGTTATATTTATTGGTCGCTAATAGATAATTATGAATGGGATAAGGGTTTCAGCCCGCGTTTTGGCCTCATCGAAGTAGATTATAATACTTATAAGCGCACAATTAGAGAGAGTGCTAGAAAATATTCTCTGGTGTGCAAAACCGGGGAACTAGAGTAATGGAATTGATAAAGAAAGAACCGATATTACGAGATATCCCTTTGTTTGCTGGTTTATCTAGTGTGGAACGCAATCTTATTCAAGCACGAATTAGTTTTAAGGAGTATAAGAAGGGAGAAATTATTTATCAGGAAGGCGCACCCGCCGATGCGCTTTATGTTGTTGTGTTAGGAAGAAGCGTAATCTATACACAAGATCAAGGCGGAAATGAGACTTTATTAGAATATCTGCATCGGGGAAAATACTTCGGAATTATTTCACTTCTTACGGGTGAACCTCATTCTGTAACTGCCAAAGCAATGAATGATTCCCTTCTCTTAATTATTAAAAAAGACGATTTCAATTTTATCTTAAAGAAAATTCCGAGTCTAGCCATTGATTTAAGCCAAACCTTATCGCGCAGATTAAAACGCAAAGATATTCATCAAAAAACTATCTTTGAAAGCGTTGCTATTTCCATATTTAGTTCTTACTCTCAAGCAGGCAAGACCGTTTATGCTTTGAATATGGCGTTAAGCCTTGCCAGAGAAACGCATAAATCAGTAATTATATTAGATATTACCCCTGTTGATAGAATTCACAGTCTACCCCGCAGATTAGAAATTGAGGGTGCTTATCGAATCTTTGACCTGTCTTCTGGTGATATGGATACGGCAAGAGTAATAAAAGATTTTATTTTAAAAGATAAATTTGGCATAGACTTAGTCACCCTTTGCTATAAGCCGGAAGATGAGTCGTGTGTGAAGAGATTAGCGGATGCCTTAAGCCTCTTGATTAATGATTACCACTATATAATTTTAGACCTGCCCAGTGAAATGAACAAGAGTATCTTTGATATCCTGAATCAATCTGACCTAATCCATATATTGACCAGCCCGGAACCCGTAGATTTAAAAAGGACATTCAATTTAATCCGCAGGTTTAAAACCGATTTTAATTTTCATGAAGATAAGATAAAGGTTATCATTAATGAATATAAAGTATCGAGCCTTACATATGAAGAGCAAATAGGATTATTAAATCACCCCATATTTGCTACTTTACCCAAGATAGAATTTAAGGCATCGGATAAAATGGTTTTGGATGAACCCGATTGCGAATATGCCAAGGCAATAAGGAGGATTGCGCGCAGGTTAGGTGATTGTTTAGTAGGCCTGGCATTGGGAGTGGGGGTGGCCTATGGTTTTTGCCATATCGGCGTATTAAAGGTAATCGAAGAAGAAAAAATCACCATTGATGTTATCTCCGGTTCAAGCGTGGGAGCGCTCATTGCCAGCCTCTGGGTAACCGGCAGGACAAGCGCTGAAATACTTGAGCTCATAACTCAAGAATTCAAAGAGCAAAAATATATATGGGGGCTTGTGGATTTAACGTTTCCTTTTTTCGGCTTTATTAAAGGCAACAAGCTCTACAAATTTTTAAAAAAATATTTAGGCAACAAGACTTTTTATGATGTGAAACTTCCCCTCAAGATAATAGCCAGCGATGTCAAGAGAAAAGAACCTATAATTTTAGAGAAAGGTCTGTTGGCAGATGCAATTATGGCCAGTTGCACTATGCCGGGAGTATTTATGCCTTTTAAATTTAAACAAAGTTTACTATTTGACGGAGGAATAATTAATCCCTTACCTACCGAACCTTTATTTAAGATGGGCGTCAAGAAGATTATCGCGGTTAATGCCACCCCTTCCAGAGAAGATGTCCTTAAGCAATACGAAAAGATAAAAGAAGCCGAGGCTCCTGGTGCCTTGGAGGTTTCCGCAAAGCGTCGGTTTTTTGATTTTGGACGCTATTATCAAAATAAACTTAAGACTAACATATTAGATATTATATTTAGCAGCATTGAGGTAATGCAGTCAGAGGTAGCACAGAAGGAGGCGCAATTGGCGGACATTGTTTTGCACCCGGATATGTCAGGGATGTATTGGTTAGAATTGCATCGTGCGGAAGAGTTTGCCAAGAGAGGCGAGGATGAGGCACGCAAGAATCTGGATAAAATTTGGCAGGTCATAAATGAATAGGGGGGGGGCTAAATGAAGATAGTAAAACGTTATTGGGTTGTTGCGTTATTGGGTTATTGGGTTGTTGCGTTATTGGGTTGTGGGACGATAAAAGAGGTTGCGAAGGGATTTATGGGTGTTTCTACTAAAGCCATGGAAGACAACCGCAAGTCTGCTATAACCAAGACTTTTAATTATGATTACTTGACCTGTTATACGCAGACTCTGGATATTTTAAAGCGTATACAGGCGTATATCTATATGCAGAGCATAAAAAAACATATGATTGCCATCTATGTCTCTGAGGAAGATACCACGCCAGTTGGTTTGTTCTTTAAAGAGATAGATGCAACTAACACGCAAGTTGAAGTGTCTTCTCCGAGCACTTATGCTAAAGAATTTATTTCGGGAAAGGTATTCTCTGTTCTGGACAAGGAAATCGCTTCGCGATAACTTCAATACGATTTTCAGTGGTTAGGAAAGTGCTTTATACTTTCCTATACCATAAAAAGATTACCTCAGAAGAATTGGAGGCGCAAATCCATGCGAAAAAAGAAACGGGAAATAAGTGAGCTTATTGAGGAATGCCATCGCATCGCCAAGAAAAAGGGTTGGTGGGACAGCGAGCGCAATGACGGCGAGCTCATTGCGCTTATGCATTCGGAATTATCCGAAGCTTTAGAGGCAATGCGTAACCACGGCACAAAGGACAATATTGCCGAAGAGCTCGCAGATTGCTGTATCCGTATTTTTGATTATTGCGGCGCAAAAGGCATTAATTTAGAAAAAACCCTCCTTAAGAAAATAGAATACAATAAAAGCCGTCCTTATCGCCATGGCAAGAAATTCTAAATTGCTAACCGCAAAAGAAGCCCAAGATATCGATAGAAGAGCAAAAGAGATATTCGGTATTTCTACGCTTGTGCTTATGGAGAATGCCGCCAGAGGAGTTGCCGAAGAAGCCATAAAGGTATTGCGCGGCAGGAAAAATGTAGGGGTATTCTGCGGTAAAGGAAATAACGGAGGAGATGGATTTGCAGCGGCACGGCATCTTTTAACTTGTGGCGTAAAACCCGGCATTTTTTTGGCAGGGAGAATTCAAGATGCAGAAAATGAGGCTGGAATAAACTTAGAGATTCTTTTAAAAATGAAACAAAAGATAATCGAGGTTGGGGAAGAAAATTTGTATCTGGTTAAAAATAAAATTTTTAAATACGCTTTAATTATCGATGCGCTTTTAGGAGTAGGTTTGCAGGGTCAGGTAAAGGGCGTTGTCAGGGATTTGATCGGAATAATCAACACCTCAAAGGCTTATATTTTATCTGTAGATATACCTTCAGGGTTGGATGCAACAACAGGTGAAGTTTTAGGTTGTTGCGTTAAGGCAGATAGGACAGTTACATTTGTAGCCAAGAAACGTGGTATGGTTATCGGTGACGGCCCAAAATATTGCGGAAGAATTGGAGTCAAAGACTTGGGAATACCACTATACAAAGGAGGGGGTTATGCCGTATGACAGTAGTTTGGATGAGCAATTATTTAGTAAGGTCTGGGAGGACGAAGGCGGGAAAATTATAGTAAGCGTCCATTCTTATAATAAAGGCCCTAAAAAATTGCAGATTGCCCGAGAGATTAAAGACAGGATGGGAAATGCTGCTTTTGCTAAGTTGGGAAGATTATCTAAAGAAGAAGTCCGGGGAATTTTGCCTTTAATTCAGGAAGCAATGGGAATTATGTAAGGCGCTTTTGGTATGTGCGAAGACTTCAAATCCAGATTAAAAGGTAAAGTTGTTATTCTAGGTATTGGTAATACCCTGCGCAGTGATGATGGAGCAGGTTCGGTTTTGGCAAGCAGAATTAAGGGTAAGGCTCCGTTTGTTGTCTTTGATGCAGAGGAGAGCCCGGAGAATTATTTAGAAAAGATTATTAAGGAAAAAGCCGATACTGTAGTGCTCATTGATGCAGTTGATTTTGGCGCTAAGCCCGGAGAATTCAAGTTTTTACAAGCCCAAGAGATAAAGACAGTTAACTTATTTGCTACGCATAATGCTTCTATATCATTGACGATAAATTACTTGCAAAATAATTTAAAGGCGGATATAATTATTTTAATTATTCAGCCTAAAAGTATTAATTTTGGGGATAAATTAAGTTTAGAAGTTAAGGAAACTCTAAATAAATTAGTGCAATGGTTCTATGAAACAGGTAAAAAAACGTGATAGCTGGGGTTCGCGCTTAGGTATTATCATGGCAGTAGCAGGTTCTGCCATAGG
>JAGUUJ010000125.1 GCA_020063525.1 Candidatus Omnitrophota bacterium | reverse complement strand
TATTATCATATCTTACCTTTATTATCTTCTGTTTCTCAAAATCTATCTTGTTTTTGATTAATTCGTGATTTAACGCTTTCTCGTAAATTCTTTCAATAAACCCAGGGCCTAATTCCTTATGTATTTTAATTGCTAAATTAATTATTCTACTTGTAGACGCACTATATAAATATTTATTATCGACACCCATTAATTCAGTGTTTCATCATTTACTTCAGTGCTTCAGTGGTTGCATCTCTCAAATACTTTGCTGCTAATTCCGGCGGCGTAGGAACAACGTAGAAACCCGAGCCCCACTCAAAACCAGCCACACGCGTTAATTTTGGCATTAATTCAATATGCCAATGGTAATACTCTACACCACCATCATCACCGTTTACCGGAGAAGAATGCATAATAAAATTATATGCAGGACTTGCAAATATATTTTTTATTTTAGTTATAGTATCTTTCAATATAGATGCCAAAGCAGGTATCTCTTCGGGCAGCATGTGATAGAAATAACCATTGTGTTTTTTGGGAATAATCCAAATTTCAAAAGGAAAACGCGATACAAATGGACAGAAGGCGAGGAAATATTTATTCTCTAAGATTATCCTTTCTTTATCCTGTATCTCCTGTCTGATTATATCGCAGAATACGCAACGTTCGCGATATTCAAAATAATTGTGCGCCCCTTTTATCTCCTCCATTACATTTTTAGGCACCATAGGCAGGGCAATAATCTGGGTATGTGGGTGCTCTAACGAGGCGCCAGCTGCTGGTCCGTAATTCTTAAAAAGCAGTATATATTTAAAGCGCTTGTCCTTGATAAGGTCGAGGGCCCGGCGACAGCACACAGAAATAATCTTCTCTACTTCTTCATTTAACAAATCGGGTATATCTTTATTATGATAGGGTGTTTCGATAATTACCTCGTGTGCGCCTATGCCATTAGACATATCGTAGATACCCAAGCCTCTCCTATTTAAATCCCCCTCAATCTGAAGCGCGGGAAACTTATTGGGAACAACGCGAACCTGCCAACCTGCAGTATTAGGTTGTGTCGCAGGATCACGAAAGGCTTCTATCTCAGGAGGAGTTAATGCTTCATTGCCATAACAAAAAGGACAAACTCCACCTCGCCAGGTATGTGGTTCGTGCTCAAAATCTTCTGGCTTATGGGGGTTGTCCGTATCTACGATGACCCATCTTCCACCAATAGGATCCCTTCTTAATTCAGACATTTTAAACTCCAACCTCTCTTAAAAATTTCGCTGCGTCTTCAGGCGGTAAAGGACAAATATAAAATCCTGTGGCCCATTCAAATCCAGCTACGCGGGTTAAACGCGGGATAATCTCAATATGCCAGTGATAATCATAATCAATGCTTTTCCAATAACCTAGTTTTGGTCGCCTAAAAGGGGCGGTGTGTAAGATATAATTGTAAGGCGGATCGTTCAGGCCTTTTTTTAACTTCAGTAGCACTTTTTTCATTATCCGGCCCAAGTCAAGACGCATTGACATATCCATGTTAGTAAAATCGCTGAAGTGTTTTTTCGGTAAAATCCAGACTTCAAAAGGAAATCTTGCAGCAAACGGAGTTAGGGCAATAAAACCATCGATATCAAGAATAAGCCTCTCCTTGGTTTCTAATTCCTGCTTTATTAAATCACAGAAGACACACCTTTCATGATAATTATAGTATTGCCGCGCACCTACAAGCTCTTCTTTTACTCGTTTAGGATTGACAGGCGTGGCGATTAATTGGGACCGAGAATGCTTTAACCTACCGCCTCCGGCTATCCAGCCATAGTTTTTAAATATCAAAACATATTTAAAGCGCTTATCTTTTTCCAAATCCGTAATTCTATCTATATAACAAGTTATCACCTTTGCTACCTGTTCTTCATTCAAGTCTGCCATATTAGCTATATGTTGGTTAGTCTCAATCACAATCTCGTGTGCGCCGATGCCATTCATAAGATCATATAGACCCTTTCCTCTGCGGTCCAGGTCTCCTTCTATTCTTAAGAACGGTGAGATACTTGGCACAACCCTTAATTCCCAACCTGGTCTATTTTTGGGGGTACGACTTGGTCTTATGGCATATATTTCCGGAGGGGTCTGAGACTCGCTTCCTTCGCAAAAAGGGCAGGGTTTCTCAACATAAGCTTCCTCGGGTGGACGTGAAAATTGATCTGGTCGCTTTGCCCGCTCAGTAGCAATGATTACCCATCTACCTATAATCGGATCTTTTCTTAATTCCGGCATATGACGAAATTATACCATAGTTTATTTTTTATGCAAATATTTTTTATCCTAGGGGTTTCCCGACGGAAATTTTATATCCCAAGATAAGTTCCTCTACCTTCATCCTTCTTTTACCTTCTATCTGTAATTCTTTAATTATCAAATTATCCTTTCCAGTAATTACAATTATGCCTTCTTTAGAGACATCTATTATCTCTCCTGGTTGCAAAGAGGCACTGAGACGGCTTGTGGGACAGACTTGTGCTTTATAAATTTTCAAGAGTTTATTATTATGGTAGGTAAAAGCACCTGGCCAAGGAAAACATCCTCTAATAAGATTATAAATATCACAAGCGGGTTTGCTCCAGTTTATTCGGCCATCTTCTTTCTTAAGTTTAGGTGCAAAACTTACATTATCCTTGGCTTGAGGTATTAATTTATAATTATTATCTTCGATAGATTGAAGAGAAGTTAAAAGTAACTGTGTTGCCAAACCCGATAACTTATCTTCTAAGGTAATAGCCGTATCATCGTCGGCGATATCGACCATTTTCTGTAAGATTATCGGTCCAGCATCCATCTCTTTTATCATCTTTATAATGGTAATACCCGTGGTTTTCTCACCGTTAATTATTGCCCAATTTATGGGCGCTGCGCCGCGATACTTAGGCAAGATTGACCCATGAACATTTATGGATAAGATCTTGGGGATATCTAATATTTCTTGAGATAATATCTGGCCATAAGCAATCACTACAAATAAATCTGGATTTAGCTCTTTTAATAAACTTAAAGCTTGCGATGTATTAATCCGTTCGGGTTGATAAATTTTAAGATGAGAATCTTGAGCCACTATCTTAATCGCCGTAGCACCCAAAGAAAGTCCGGGTCCCTTCTTTTTATCAGGCTGGGTCACCACACAACTAATTTTATGCCCAGAATTTAACAGGGCTTTTAAGGACTGAACCGCAAAATGTGAGCTGCCGAAGAATACTATGTTCATATTAAATAAAAATAGATTAAGATTAAGGTTTAGATTAAGAAGTTTGCCTTAACCTTAGTCTAAACCTCAACCTATTAAATGGGGTCTACATCTATCGTTACTATTATACCTGAATGCGAGAATTTTTTTAAGTGTAATTTTAGAAATTTAACTATCTTCCCAGAAGAATGCGCTTTAATCAATATCTGCCAATAGAAATTACCGCGCAACTTTGCCGGTTGACCGGGATTAACTGATACGATTTTTATGGCTTTATTATTTTTACTATATTTATTTAATCTGTTAAATAAAGCATTACTTACCTCTTTAACCCTATTCTCTTTCTTCCCACGCAATTTTACCAAACACAAGTGCTGATAAGGCGGAAACCCCAGTTGCTTTCTCTGTTTTAGCTCTTCATCATAAAACATATTGATGTCTTTATTCTCTAAGGCCTTGAAACAGTAATGTTTAGGCAATCT
>JAGUUJ010000081.1 GCA_020063525.1 Candidatus Omnitrophota bacterium | reverse complement strand
TAAGGGTTAGTCTACCGGAATATTTTGCAGTTGTATCCCCTAATTTATATGCCACCCAGCCATGCGAGAATTCATGCACAGTCATGGCAATGATTAATAACCCGAAAGATATTAAAAAGGATATAAAAAGACCGGCTACATTCAATCTAGGGCCTCGATTTTTTGTATTTCAATAATGGCATGTTTTGGGTGTTTAGGATGAATCAATTTGCCCGTTACTTTTACCCTGTGATAATTAAGACTATCGAGGCTTCCCTTATTCCCTTTTAACAAAAATACATTATTATCTGCAGTGATAAGTTTATGGGTTGCTATTCGTTTTATGACCTTTCCATAAGGCTTTATTGTGCCCTCAATAGTTACGCTTTCATCTTGAGATACTTTTTCATCCATTATTTTGTTTTCTTTTTTAATTTCTTGGGCTAATTTAACCTCTTCCCTTTTATTTATGATATCGGCCTTATCCACCCCGCCCCACGGCTTTATAACCCTAGCTTCCTGTGGAGCGAGGTTCACAAATTTCTTATGTACCCAACCAAAACTATTGGCCAGCGGCTCTATTTTATACCATTCTCCCCTCTCCTCTATGATATTTATAACCTCATTTTTATCAGCCTTACCCAATATGGGAGATGACTCATTGGCCTTAAGTCGGATATTTACATTATCTTTTATTACTTTGGCGGTTTTCTCATCAATAAGGCCAACTAAACTTTTCTTGATAAATGACGGTGCTGTTTTAGGCAGTCTTATTTTATACCATTCATAAGATTCTCTAATTACCTTCACAGGTTCACCCTTGTTCGCAATACAGATTATTTTCGCATTGATTGTCGAGTCAGAACGTATATTGATATTATTAGCATTAATTTCACCTTGAAAAAAGACTGATTTATGTTTAGGGGTGGCTGTTGATTCTTGCGCCAGGGGATCCTGATTTTGCGCAAAACAGATAAAAGGGATAAGCATAAATAATAATCCAGTGCATATAAATACCTTGGTTATTGAACGCATTTTAATGACGATACAACTTATGGAGCGAAGCGAACATAAGTTGTATGTCGCTTAGCATATTAATAGCTAGCTCCATAACTTATGGCTTCACTTATTTCTTATCCTGGCTTTCGCGGAGCAGGTCCTTTGGCAGGAGCCTGCTCTTTAGTCTCAAGGGGCGAAGGCACAGCGCCTTCGGTAACGGCAGCCTCTACCAATTCTTTCGCCTTTTCCTTCTTGATTTTAATTCTTAGAGTCTTGATTTTTGGCAAACCGCAGACTTTATCTCCGGGTTTCCATTCTTCTCTTTCCATCATCATTCTTAAACGCTCTGTACGTTTCAATACTGACCTTCGTTTTTTATCTTTGTGTGATAATTTTAATGAAGGGTGTATAGACATGAACTCATAACCTCCTTATGAGACAATCTTGGTATTGCTTTTTTAGTTTTGATAATAAAGATTCTGCTTCTTTGCGTTTTGCGAAATTCCCCACACATACAATACTGAATTTACCTTTAGATAATACCAACGGTGATAGTCCTTTTCTTTTTAAAATATCCGCTTCTTTTCGCGCATTTATCCTATTTAAAAAAGAAGCTACCTGGATAGTATAATTTTGGATATATTCTTTAACTCCATCTTTTTCTTTAGATTGGTATTGTTGATCTTTGGTCATCTGCTTAGGGGTCGATACAGATGATGCAGATGATGAAGACTTGGGCAAAACTCCGATATCAAGATGAGAATCAGTTTTTAGCAGTATAAAACTCTTCCCTTTTTCTACGCCTAAAGAAAATGAAGCAATACCAGTAATTACAAAGCCAATGATTATAAGTATCGTCTTTTCGTATTTTGATATATAACTTATAAATGCTTTGGATACGCCTGCCTTTGTCTGATTATGGCCCCTTGTCTGTGAGAATAGTTCTAATTGGTTGTATTCTTTATCCAGCATAAGTTATTTGTGAGAGTTAGATCCTTGACATCGAAGATGTCAAGGATAAGTTCGCACATATAAGTTATGTCGATTAGCTTATCAATAACTATATCCATAACTTATGTGCTCACTTACTTATTATAACTTTTTATCGCTTACTTGCAAATATTTTTTTGTTTTTATTTTTTTTGCTACCTTCAAGAAAGCCTCCACAACCCTGGGGTCAAATTGAGTCCCGCTTTTCTTCTTTATCTCTTTTATTGCAGAGGGTATATCCATCCTTTCGCGGTAGGGTCTGCCGTACACCATAGCTTCAAATGCATCTGCGACTGCCATAATACGCGCCCCTTGAGGTATCTGTCCTTTTTTTAGCCTCGATGGATATCCTGTGCCATTATATTTTTCATGGTGATGCATTATTATCGGTATAACCGGCCTTAAAATTTGCAAATGCCTTAAGATTTGGGCGCCTGTAACGGGGTGCCTTTTAATAATCTTGTATTCCTGCGGAGTTAATTTTGATGTTTTTGTAAGTATTTCTAATGGGATATCAGCCTTGCCTGCATCATGTAGCATGCTGGCATATTTTAAACTCTCAATTTGTTTTTCATCAAGATGCATCTGGTGCGCTACCATTATTACCAGGTGGCTAAAATACGGTGAATGGGTATATTCTTGAGGAACTCTCGTATCCAATAACGTTACTAATGATTTTATGCTTCCTAAAACTATTTTTTGCTGCTCTTCATAGAGTTGTAAAGTTTTTATTCCAATTATTGCCTGTTCTCCCAGAGTCATTAACATTTCTTGGTCAAATCTATCGAAAGGCACCCCTCTTTTATCTCGTTTTATTATAATAATCCCCGTTATATCCTCACAAACCAGCGGTATACCTAAGAGGTTATCCTGTCTTATTGCTGAAAGTTTTTTTATGATTCTTTTTTCTATCCTATTCGATACCCTGGTTTTTTTATCAATAATATATTTTTTCTTACCGATCACCAGACACCTTAATAAAGAATGTTCCTTTGTTGTGTTCAATAGCGTGATAAGGCAATATTGAGAATTAAAGAGCTGGTAGATGAGCCTTGAGAGACGAATCACCAAATCCCTTAATTCAAAAGTAGAATTGACCAAACGATAGATAGCATGAATGGCAGAGATTAATGTTTTATACTTTTTCGTAGGGGTCAAATAGCTTTTTGTATTCATCTAGTGCATACCTGTCTGTCATCCCGGCAATGTAATCACAAATTACGCGCCTTGTACCATCCGCCGGTATGTTCTTTTGTATATGAGGAGGCAATTGCTTGGGGTTATTTATATAAATTTTAAATAATTCCTGAATAAATCGCTTAGCTTTATTGCTCATTCTTATTACGCGGTAATGATGGTATAGGTTTTCCATTAGAAATGTGCGTAGAGGTTTTCTTGAATCTTGCATTGATTTACTAAATGATACGAGCTTGCTATCCAATCTTTTTGCCTGGGTGCAGGATTTAAGTTTTAGCTTATTTATTCTTTTTTCTGTTTCATGGATCAAATCCGTAACCTGCATATCAATCAAGGATCTTATAATCAAATATTTTCTTCTCTCAGGTAATATTTTAGCATATTTTCTATCAGTTTCCTTACTTATATTATTCCAGATAGGCAATTTTTCTAGATTCGCTTCTTTGAGCAGGCCCGATGTAATTCCATCGTCGAGATCATGATTATCATAAGCTATCTCATCAGCTATATCTACTACCTGCGTCTCCAGAGTCGGCAATTCTTGCGGTGCAAGGTTTTTTATTTTGACTGATCTATCAAACGCTGAAGAATGTTTTATAATGCCTTCTCTCACCTCCCAGCTTAAATTAAGGCCCGGAAAATCAGGATATCGCTCCTCTAATAAGTCAACCACTCTTAAGCCATGTAAATTATGGTTAAAACCTCCGAATTTTTTCATTAGCTCATCAAGCGCATCTTCTCCTGAATGGCCGAAAGGGGTATGGCCTAAATCATGAGCGAGAGCTATCGCTTCAGTTAAATCAACGTTTAATCTTAAAGCAGCGGCTATGGTTCTGGCGATCTGAGCGACTTCTATGGTATGAGTTAGCCTTGTACGGTAATAATCCCCCTCATGATTTACGAATACTTGAGTCTTATATTCTAATCTTCTAAAAGCAGCAGAATGTATAATCCTGTCACGGTCTCTTTGGTATACTGACCTATATGGATGCTCCTTTTCTTTATGGACTCTGCCCCGCGTATTATAACTTTTCATAGCATAGGCAGCCAAAAAATTATCTTCAAATGCTTTAATCTGTTCTTGATTTAGCATATTTAATGAGCCCCGTCTTTCCGCCTCTGGCGGAATCCGCCGTAGGCGTGATTGGCGGGGCGAATTTATATTCTGACAATTTTTGCTTCTATTTTATCATTGATTTCTATAATTCCGTATGAATTATGAAGAGCAAATGTTTTATCCGTAGGGCTGCCGGGGTTAAAATATATAATATTGCCTCTTTTCTCGTTTAAGGCAGAATGCGAGTGCCCAAAGATAATTAAGTTAACAAAATCATTCTTAAATATCTCTGTTACAAGGTCTATTAATTTATTGGGATGGCCGTATCCGTGTATGATTCCTATCTTATAATTTCCTATCTCGATGATTTCTTTTTCCGGTAATTCTTTCCTTATTTCATAAGGGTCCATATTCCCCCAAACAGCTCTTACATTTTTGCAAACAGCTTTTAATTTATCCAGAACGCTGGAATCCACAAAGTCACCCGCGTGTATGACCATATCTACTTTTTTGAAAGCTTCCAATATTTGTTGCGGGATAACTTTTGCCCGATCCGGTATATGCGTATCTGCAATTACGCCAATTTTCATTACCTGCCTGCTATAATTCTGGGCTTAGAAAATAAGTCTAATATCTGATTCAAATTATTTAAATCCCATGTCCAGACTTTCTCTTCCAGGGCCCTGAGCCGAGTATTTGTATCTATATCTTGAAGCGCAACAATAATTTTCCTCTGTAATTTATGGCGGTATTTCTTGCATTCTTTAGCAAACTCAGCAATGTCCTCTTCGGTTAAAAGCCCGTGTTTAAATGCTATTATCCAAAGATTATCGTGTGAACGGCCGATTACTCCTTCTCTTAAGCGCTGGTTATTAAACTCTAAGGTCTTTATTTCCCTAAAATGAGTAAGTCTTAGGCGTTTTCTTTCCATCCGTATCACGTCGTCTTCAAAAAGATGCAATAATTCTATCGTCCTTTCTATAAGAGTTTTTTGTGCATTTGTAAGGAATTCTTGAATCATACTTTCTATTTTATCCCTAAATATAACCTTTTGATTTTTTGAGTCAAAG
>JAGUUJ010000108.1 GCA_020063525.1 Candidatus Omnitrophota bacterium | reverse complement strand
TATTACCTTAAAATGGGGACAGCCTTCGCTTTGATTCAGGGACACCCTTAGCTTTGGTTACAAAGACGTCCCTAATAACTAAAGGGATATTTATGAAGACAATATCAGTTGCAATTATAGTTTTACTTTCACTTGGCATAATAGGCTGCTCTATGCCAACAGTAGCAATTCAAAGGCCTTTATATAGTTTTGTCAAGGAGGAGAAAAGAATTAAGGGTGGGTTTATGGGTCATAAAAAATCCATAACGATTAAAGATTTCCGCGGAAATGACGCATACGATGAAGATATAGCGGCTCTCAAAGCAGAGGTAGAAAAATATATTTCCCGGCATCCGGATTTAAGCGAGTCAGCGAAAAATAATTTGCGGGAAATCAAAGTAACGCAAGACGCTAGAGATGACGAGGTTGTTTTGTTATTAGGTAAACCGGATAAATTGGCGAGAGTGGCGGCTGGCGGCCGGTATGGCGCATCCGAAATATGGATTTATAAAATAAGTAAAATGCGAATATTCACAATATTTATTATTCCTGTATTCCCTGTCCATGAGGGGTATTATTTATATTTTAAGGACGGCGCGTTGGTAGAAATAGAAAGGCATTATCTCAAACAAATTGTCCAGCAGAGCGAAGGACCCGGAGTAACCGAGTCTAAAAAGAAAGAATCAACCCCTTAAATCTTACCTACATCATTCCACCCCATAAAGATTCCGGATAAAAAATCCCTGTTAGATTTCGCCATCTCTTACGTCTATTATAGTAGGAGGTGGTAAAAATGGCAAAAAACATAGTAAAGGTGATATTGGTAAGTTTATTGATTTTTCTTCTTGGCGGTTACACATCTTTTGCAGCCGAAGTTGAATGGGAGGATATAGGTAGGGGGAATTTAAACCTGAAAACAGTGCTGGTAGAAACCGATAACCCTCAGATTATCTATACCGGCTCAGAGCAGGGTATTTTTAAGAGTGAGGATGGCGGAGTAAACTGGAGAAATATTTTGTCTGTTAAAGGACAAAATAAGGCAGTAAACTTTTTATTGTTTGAGCCCAAAGAAAAAAAATTCCTATATGCGGCAACTGGAAACGGTTTATATTTTAGCTCAAACCGGGGAAGAAACTGGAATAGGATATTCAAAGGGAAAAACTATCTTGAAAACGAATGCACAGCATTGGCAATTTTACCCTCGGCTATTTATCTGGGTACAAAGGCAGGGCTTTTTGTCAGTAAAGATAAAGGCCGCTCTTGGTCCAAGGAGACAGGCAAATTAGGCAACAGTGAGATATTAGCCATTGCTTACAATCATAAGGAGCCAAATTATCCCGAATCTAGTACTTTCTCAAGAGGATCTTCGGGATCCCGAAGTTACACTTCGCAGGATAGCAACATTCGGGATATTTATGTTGCCTGTGTGGATGGGGTATTTAGAACAGGAGATGCTGGAAACTCCTGGGAGAGGATTTTTGTCTCTTCTGCAACAGAAAATAATAGCGAGATACAAGAATTAGATGAAGATATTAATGAGGAGATAAAAACTTCAAATATAAGATATATAAGTGTTGACCCGAATAATATAAATTATCTTTATTTAGCTACCTCAAGAGGTGTGTATAAAAGCCCGGATAAAGGAAATAGTTGGGAGTTGTTAACTGATTACGGTTTACTTAGCAAGGAGATTAAGTTTTTACTGCTCTCCTTAAAGTCAACTATTTATGCGGTTACAAAATCCGGCATCTTCGAGTATACAAACGAACGCTGGTATGAGCTATCATTAGGACTTACGGTAGAGGATATTAGCTCTTTGGCAAAGGATGAGCAGGGTAATTTATACGCTGCTTGCGACAATGGTTTATTCAAGACAAATTTTAAGGATACCCCTGGTAGTAACAAAAATAGCATTCTTGAGTTTTATTATAAAGACGAACCTAAGATAAGCGAGGTTCAGAAAGCAGCGATTAAGTATGCTGAAGTTGAGCCAGAGAAAATAAAACGCTGGAGAAAGCTGGCGGCAAGGAGGGCGCTGTTACCCAAGGTGACGGCAGGAATAGATTGCGATAGAAATAGAAGATTATCCAGCAGCATCTGGGGAACTTATCCTGGTAACAGCACCCCCGGCAGATACTTTGTCGGTCCTGATGATGAGACCAAGTATAACAATAATAATTGGAGTATTTCTGTTACTTGGGAATTAGGTGATTTAATTTACAGCGATGACCAGACCAATATTGATGTGCGCTCAAAACTTATGGTGCAACTGCGCGATGACATTCTGGATGAAGTGACAAAGCTGTATTTTGAGCGTATCCGCGTTAAGATGGAGATAAATAACCTTACCATAGAAGATAGCAGAAAGAGATACGAGAAAGAACTGAAACTTCAGGAACTCACTGCTTCTCTCGATGCC
>JAGUUJ010000034.1 GCA_020063525.1 Candidatus Omnitrophota bacterium | reverse complement strand
ATTACTGCTACCCAGATGTTAGAGAGTATGACGGAAAATCTTATGCCTACACGGGCAGAGGTAACCGATGTGGCTAATGCCATATTGGATGGAACAGATTTTGTGATGCTTTCTGCAGAGACGGCCGTGGGTTGTTATCCTGTGGCGGCAGTAAAGATGATGAACGATATCATCAAATTTACCCAGCCTTTTCTTACTATGTAGCATTTCTTCGTAGCATGAAGGACGGGGTAAAAAGGAGGATTTCTAACGGCGTGAATACTAAAGAGTGGCATAGATTAGATAAAGAAACAATTCTTAGGGAATTAGCCTCTTCTCATTTGGGTTTAAGCGGACAGGAAGCAAGGGCACGCCTAATTAAATTTGGTCCAAATAAATTAAAAGAGGCAAAGAAGGTATCTATCCTTGGTTTATTCTTAGAGCAGTTTAAGAGCTTTTTAATTTTTATTCTCCTTTTAGCAACTGTAATCTCTATGCTTGTAGGTGAAGTGGTGGAGGGATTGATAATCTTAGCGATTGTGATGATATCAGCGGTTCTGGGATTTATCCAGAATTTTCGCGCTGAAAAAGCCATGCAAGCGCTTAAGAAGATGGTTGAGACCTATGCACGGGTAATCAGGGACGGCAAGGAGTCAGAAATTTTAGCGCAAGAGCTGGTTCCCGGCGATATTATTCTGGTTGGTGCGGGTGACCGAATTGTTGCTGATTGTCGGATTTTGGAGGTAAGGAGTTTAAAAACAGATGAGTCAGTTTTAACTGGAGAATCTGTTCCCGTAGAAAAGACCGAAGAAACACTTCCCAAAGATGTATCCTTTGCTCAAGCGGCGAACAATATGCTTTATACCGGCACATCCGTAGTTTATGGCCGGGGGAAAGCAGTGGCGGTAGCAACTGGGATGCAGACAGAATTTGGCAAGCTCGCCGGTTCCTTAGAGGAGATCAGGGAAGAAAAGACGCCGCTTCAAATAAGCATTGATAATTTAGGTAAGTGGTTAGGGGTTCTTACCCTTTCTATCTGTTTATTGGTAGGCATATTAGGCATCTTAAGGGGTTATCCGGCAATAAAGATGTTTATCTGGGCCATTGCCTTGGCTGTGGCTGCAGTTCCTGAGGCGCTTCCCGTGGTAATTACTGTCTGCCTTGCCTTAGGAACCAGACGTATGGTTAAACGCAATGCCCTGGTAAGAAGGCTAAGCAGTGTTGAGACCTTAGGTTCAACCAATATCATCTGCTCAGATAAAACCGGGACATTAACTAAAGGCCAGATGTGCATGCGCAAAATCCTGCTTAATCAAACAGAGATAGAGGTTACGGGTATAGGATATACGCCCGAGGGCGAGTTTGTCTCTCAAGCTGGTGACGAACAGGATTTAGATTTACTCCTTAAGATAGGTGCTTTATGCAATGATAGTCAGTTAAATTATGAGGATGGAAAGTGGCAGATTTCTGGCGATCCTACTGAAGCAGCCCTGGTGGTAGCTGCTTATAAAAGAGGCCTATTTAAAGGAGATTTAGAAAAGGAATATCCACGCATAGATGAGATACCCTTTTCTTCTGAGCGGAAGATGATGACTACAATACATAGATACAGAGATTGCCTCTTTGCTTTTTCTAAGGGTGCAGGAGAGGTTATTTTAGAAAAGTCAAAATTGAATACTGAAGAAAAAAATCAACTCCTGAATCAAATGCATAATCTGGCAGAAGAGGGTTTACGCACCATAGCCTTTGCTTATAGGGAAGTTAGCCTAAATATATCAAAAGAGGAGATTGAAAAAGAACTGGGGTTTGTGGGTTTTATCGGTATGATTGACCCGCCCCGGCAAGAGGTCAAAGAGGCAGTCAAACTTTGTAAGGAGGCAGGGATAAAATCAGTAATGATTACCGGCGATCATCTCTTAACTGCCAAAGCAGTAGCCAGAGAAATAGGAATTCTGGATAAAGGCCTGGCTCTAACTGGAGAGGATTTGGAAAAATTAACTGATGAGGAGTTAAGTGAAAAAATTAAGGATATTGAAGTTATTGCCCGAGTAGCGCCCTTACATAAATTGCGCTTGGTAGAAGCCTATCAGAAAAAACAGGATATTGTGGCAATGACTGGTGATGGCGTAAATGATGCTCCGGCCCTAAAAAAGGCAGATATTGGCGTGGCTATGGGTATTACCGGCACTGAGGTAAGTAAAGAGGCTTCGGATTTAATCCTTTT
>JAGUUJ010000003.1 GCA_020063525.1 Candidatus Omnitrophota bacterium | reverse complement strand
TACGCCTGCGGTCCAAGGCCGATGTTAAAAGAAATCAGTCGGATTTCTAAAAAATACAATATTCCCGCCCATGTCTCCTTAGAAGAACATATGGCCTGCGGAATCGGTGCATGTTTAGGTTGTGTAGTGAATACAAAAGAAGGTTTTAAGCGCGTCTGTAAAGAAGGGCCTGTATTTAAAGCAGATGAAATAGTCTGGTAAAAAGGAGGCGGACAATGGCGTCCTCAAATCCCTTTGTCTCTATTATTATCCCGGTAAAAAATTTTGAACGCACCATTGAGAAGACCTTTGAATATCTTCTCAATGTAGATTATCCCCGAACTTCCTGGGAATGGGTTATTGCTGACGGCGGTTCCACAGATAAAACCATCGATATCATAAAGAGCTGGCAGAAGAAATACCCCTTTATAAAATTAGTTGAAATTCCTAATTGCCCGTCTCCGGGATTTGCGCGAAATAAAGCTTTAGAGGTTGCCAAGGGAGATTTCCTATTTTTTACAGATGCGGATTGTGCGCCGGATAAAAACTGGATTAATGAGATGCTCAAACGCTTCAGCCGCGATCCCAAGATCGCTGCCGTAGGAGGAGAAGTTTTTACTTTAAAAGTCGACCCTGACAATTTGGTCGAGGCTTGGTGCCAGCATTTTCGTTTTAATATGGTTTCGCCCCGCTACGGGTTTATCCAGGAAGGTTATTATCCGGAATTCCCTAAGGACCCCAATCCCTCTGATGTCGGCGGCCACAAAGCGTATTTTTTTGGCACCTGCAATGTAGCTTATCGCAAAGTGGCCATGAAAGCTATCGCAGCCAAATTCTGGGATAGGCCAACCGGTGAAGATATGGATTTAAGCTATCAACACCGCCAGGCAGGGTGGAGATTTTACTTTGCGCCCCTGGCTAAGGTTGACCATATGCACCGGGCGGATTTAAAATCTTTACGTAAGGTCTGGGTAGCCTATGGCGATGCGCATCTACCCTTGATCGATAAATACGTGAAGAAAAGAGGCCTTGAGATAATATTACAATTTTTAAAAGCAAAACCTTCTATCTTTTTGCCCTTTCCCATAAGAGGTTTTGTATACATAGGGGATTTCCATCTTATGCACATATTTAGCCTATCTTTTATAGCAACGTTTGTATTAAATCTAATCTGGCCAAATACATCCTTAAAGATTTTTAGTTTTGTTTCGTTATTCCTTGCTCTTTATTTTCTCTATCAGTACATAAAGTGGAATTTTGGTATGGAGCCGAAATCTAAATTTTTTACCTGGTGCAAGATGAAATATCTTACAAACTCAAGTTTTATTAAGGGAGGCCTGAAGGATTTTAAGAAGTATAAGATATTATGTATTGAGCCGAGTTTTTAAAGGAGAGATAATAGGAAGATAAAATGCAGCCTAAACTTTCAGTTAATATAGGCAAGATTAAACTCAAAAATCCGGTAACGGTTGCCTCGGGGACATTCGGATATGCTGAGGAATTCGGGGATTTTATA
Organism: Candidatus Omnitrophota bacterium; assembly: GCA_020063525.1. Classification (GTDB taxonomy): domain Bacteria; phylum Omnitrophota; class Gorgyraeia; order Gygaellales; family Profunditerraquicolaceae; genus UBA1562. The sequence continues at coordinate 11,175 of JAGUUJ010000003.1, read as the reverse complement.
AATTTAAAAGAATTGGGAGCGATTGTTACCAAGACCATTACCTTAAAGCCCCGCCAAGGTAATCCGCCGCCGCGAACCTGCGAAACTCCCGCAGGAATGCTTAATTCCATCGGTTTAGAAAATCCCGGGTTAGAAGCTTTTATTCGAGAGAAACTACCTTTATTAAAGAAAATAGGCGTGCCGATTATTGTCAGTATTTCTTCAGAGGATGATGCCCAAGAATTCACTGTACTTGCACGGCGTTTAGATAAAATAAAGGAAGTCGCCGCTATTGAACTGAATATTTCCTGCCCGAATATTAAGTTAGCCAGTAAGCCAGTAAGCCAGTTAGCCAGTTTAAGCACCGGCACACCGGCACACCGGCACACCGGCAAACTTATTTCCCAGGATCCAAATTCTACTTATGCACTAGTAAAAGCAGTGCGCAAGGTTACCCAAAAGACTATAATTACTAAGCTTTCGCCGAATGTTACCGATATTACCGAGATTGCTATGGCAGCCCAAAATGCCGGAAGTGATGCGGTCTCTTTGATTAATACCCTAACTGCAATAAGTATAGACATAGAAACAAGAAAACCCAAGATTGCGATGGTAACCGCTGGTTTAAGCGGTCCGGCAATCAGACCGGTTGCCGTGCGCATGGTCTGGGAGGCCTATCAGAAGATTAAAATTCCTATTATCGGAATGGGTGGTATAATAGATATTTCTAGTGCCTTGGAATTTATTATTGCTGGAGCAACGGCAATAAGCGTAGGGACGGCGAATTTTATCAATCCGAAGGTATCTGTAGAAATTATTGAGGGGTTAAAGGAGTATTTAATAAAAAATAAGATTAAAGATATAAGAACTCTTATAGGCAGTCTTAAAATATGAAACGGGCAAACGGGCAAACGGGCAAACGGGCAACGCAGTTAATCCTGGCTTTGGATGTGGATAGTTTTTCTAAAGCAAAATATTTTGTAAATAAGCTTTATCCAAAAATAAAAATCTTCAAAGTGGGTATACAGCTTTTTACTCTCTGCGGTCCAAAGATAGTTGAATTTATTCATAAAAAAGGCGCAGGCATATTTCTGGATCTAAAATTCTTTGATATCCCCAATGCTGTGGCTTGCGCCGTCCGTTCTGCAGCGCACCTGAGAGTAAAGATGCTTACCTTGCACATTTCAGGGGGCGAGAAGATGCTTAAAGCAGCAGTAGGGTCAGTAAAAAAACAAGTCCACAGACTTAAAATAAAACCGCCGCTTCTGATAGGCGTTACCGTCTTAACCAGCAAAGAAACAAAAGAGGGTGAAGTTTTAAAATTAGCAAGATTGGGAATAAATTGTGGTTTAGATGGTGTAGTTTGTTCTGTTAAAGAAGCAGTGTTGCTGCGTAGACACATTAAAAAGGGATTCTTTATAGTCACCCCTGGTATAAGATTAAACAAAATTAGCCAAGATGACCAAAAAAGAACAGCTACCCCAGGCGAAGCAATTAAAGCCGGAGCGGATTTTATTGTACTCGGCAGGCCCATTTTAGAAGCAAAAGATCCGCTTAGGGTAGTCAAAGAATTAATTTAACCATGGATTCCAAAGCCGCTTTAGATAGCATTAAAGAAGCAGAAAAGAAAGCCCAGCAGATTATTGAGCAGGCAAAAACCGAAGCCACGCATATTTTACGTCGGGCAAGAGAAGAAAAAGAGCGCATCCTTAAGCAAACTTTAGAGCAGGCAAATCTCGATGCCCAGAAATTAAAAAGCAAAATCAATCTGGAGGCGCAAAAAGAGATTTCCTTGATAGAAAGCCAGACAGAAAAAGAAACTAATGCGATAAAAGAAAAGGCCGCAAAGAATTTTGATAAATCATTAGATTTTATTAAATTAAAGCTAGATTAATGGCTATCGCCAGGATAAAAAAGATAGAGCTCATCGGTTTAAATAAAGACAGGGATAATCTCTTAGATTTATTGCAGAAACTGGGCAAAGTTCAGTTAATTAATATCCCGCAACTAGATTCGGCTATACGCCCCCGGCCAGCCATTCAGGGTCCCGCCCTTTTAGAAACCGAAGAAGCAATTTCATTTTTGCATAGCTTTCAGGGAAAAGCCGGGTTTTTAGAAGGTATAGCCAACCTTAAACCTATTGTTTACCAACAGGAATTAAAAGAGATTATGAATAGTTTCAACTGGCAGGGGTTCCTGAAAGAGCTATCAGATTTACAGAATAAATACAAAATCACCGAACAGCACAGAGAAAGATTATGTCAGGAAAAACAACTCTTGGTGCCTTGGCAGAATTTAAATATCCCTTTGGATGAACCCCATTCTACACAGAAGTGTGGTGTCTTATATGGAATATTGCGCACCGCCGATTATTCGAATCTATTAAAAGATTGTCAAAAAGAAAAGATAAAGCTATTTTGCGAAGCCGTCAATCAGGACAAAACCAATACGTATCTGGCCGTTATTTATATCCAGGATGGCTTCGAACGCTTAGAGACGTTGTTGAAAAACCGGCATTTTAATTTTGTTACTTTTAGCCGGCAGGCAGGGATAGTAAGAAATAGGTTTTTAGAGATAAACCGCGAAATAATGATTTTAGATGACCGGATAAAAGATGTCAAAGACGAGTTCGCCAGATTATCAAAAGACCGTTTTAAACTTATGGTCATTCACGATTATTTATCCAATATAAATAAGCTGCAGGAAACAGAAGGTAATCTGGATAAGCAGCAATATACTTTCATTTTAAATGGCTGGATTAAGGCCTCTGACGTAAAAGCATTAGAGAAAGCGATTGCCGATAATTTTAAAGATGCGGCCATATTTATCTCAGAACCTCAGGATGAAAAAGTCCCGATAGATTTAGAGAATAAATGGATTATCCAGCCGTTCGAATTTATTACCAAAATTTATGGGATGCCCAAATATAATGAGATAGACCCCACGCCGTTTCTGGCGCCTTTTTTCTGGTTATATTTTGGCCTGTGCGTCTCGGATGTGGGTTACGGATTGATGCTTATTTTTATTTGCTCCTTTGTGTTGAAGAAATTTAAATTAGGGCCGCAAGGCCTAAGATTTTTCAGGTTATTTTTATTCTGCGGCATATCCACAGTAATAGCCGGTGCGCTTATGGGCAGTTGGTTTGGAGATTTATTAGATATTGCAGGTCAGGCGAATCCTTTATTTTTGCCGTTGAAAAGATTTAAAGATGCGCTGGTTTTAATTGACCCCTTAAAGCAACCGACGAAACTATTGGGTATTGCGCTTATGTTTGGTATAATCCAGGTCTGGTTTGGCAATATCGTCGCTGCCATAGGTAATATAAAAAACAAACGCTACTTAGATATTGCCCTTGACCAGGCCCCTATGCTTATATTCTTATTTGGTCTTACGGGATTAGGATTGATTTTTTTAAGATTGATAGATAATACGCATACCAATTTATTTAAATACTCTGCCCTGTTTAGTGCCATAGCCCTGGTTCTGACCCAAGGCCGTTCGGAAAAGGGAATCGGTTCAAAATTATTTTACGGCGCGTATAATCTTTACAATGCCTTCTCCGGTTATTTGAGTGATATATTATCCTATAGCCGTCTGTGGGCCTTGGGTCTGGTCACCAGCGTGATGGCCAGCACCATCAATCTCATTAGCATGCAATTCAGCCAGATCCTGGTTTCTGTTTTACCATTTTCAAGCAGGGTTCCTTTTCTTAAGATTCTGCTTAGCAGTGCGATTTTGATAATTATTTTTGTCGCCGGCCATACTGTATCTTTCTTCATGAATTTATTGGGCGCATTTGTGCATCCGGTGAGGCTTCAATTCGTGGAATTCTTTTCTAAGTTCTTTAAGGCAGGCGGTAAGGCCTTTAAGCCGTTTAAAGTGGAGACAAAATACATTAATATAAGTGAAGCCCAGACTTACGGAATGAAATGAACGTAAGTCTGCTGGCTGAACTTACCCTTGACATTGGCAATGCCCAATGTCAAGGGTTCAATTCGCACAAATAACTTATGTCGGAGCAAATTAAAGTTACTTCTCCATAAGTTATGTGCTCATTGAAGGAGGTAGAGATGGATACAGGTTTAGCTTTTGCCATTGCAGGCGCAGCAATTGTTATGGCTATTTCTGGCGTGGGTTCCGCTATTGGTGTGGCGTTAGCAGGACAAGCCGCCGGAGGAGTGATGTCTGAGGATCCGGAGAAGTTCGGCCGGATGATTCCTCTTATCGGTATACCCGGCACACAGGGTTTTTATGGTTTCCTCATCGGGTTTTTGGTATTGAATAAACTTAATCTTTTGGGCGCTGAGATTAAAGTGCCGACATTGCATCAGGGTATCCAGATTTTTGCCATCTGCACGGTGGTAAGTTTAGTGGAATCCATTTCTGCCGTCTGGCAGGGTAAGGTTTCCGTTGCCTCTATATATCTTGTAGCCAAGAGGCCCGAGGAGGCAGGTAAGGCTTTGGTTTTACCCATATTTGTGGAGATTTATGCCATATTGGGTCTGGCCGCAGCATTTTTATTATTACAGGCAGTAAAAATTTAGATGTCTTTAGAATCCATTATCAATCATATTCTTGAGGAGGCAGGCACCAAGAAGCAAGAGATTATTCAGCAAGCGCAAAAAGAAACAGAGAGGATGATTCAAGAGGCGCGGCTCGAGGCAGATAATCTCTATCAGGGTATTATTATCAAGGCAAAGGCGGATGCTGAAAGACAGAAACATCAACTCCTGGTTCAGGCGCGCTTAGAGCAGAAAAAAAATTTGCTTAAGACCAAGCAGGAATTCATCGATAATTTATTTCAAGAATTGAAATCCACGCTTCGGGAAGGAAAAATTAAAAAGCAAGAGGTATACGGGGATAAAATTAAAGAGGCGGCGGAGGATATTGATTTTTATCTGGAAAAAAGCCGGCATGCTTATGAATCGGAGATAGCGGGGATATTATTCGGATGATTTCTCATTTAAATTATGCTTTTGCAGTTGGTAAGATCCGGGCTTTGGAAAAATTTCTGATTAAGCCAGAGGTATTTGCCGAGGCAATAGAATCAAATTTAGCCGAGGCCTTAAGATTATTCGTGGAATCCGACCTTTATAGTGAGGGGCTTTTACACATTCAGGATAGCCGGCAATTGGAATCCGTCTTAAGCCAGGAACTGGCTAAGTTAAAAAAGCTTATTGGCGATATAATTTTAGATAAAGAGCTCCTGGGGCTGTTGGAATTAGATACCTTGGCGTGCATAGAGACCGCTTTCAAGAGCAATCCGGGCCAATTTTTAAAGGATTATTTTATGCACCTGGTTGATATGCATAACATTAAAACCTTTTTAAGGCTTTATGTTTTAGGAGAACCAAAGGATTTATTAAGGAATCTTCTGACTTGCGAAGGATTTATAAAGAAGGATATGTTTTTGCAACTTTACGAGCAGGATCTGTCAGTATTTTTATATCGCCTTGAATACATACACAAAAACGAACAGCTCATTGATTATGCCTCTTTTTTACGCGATCCGATACAGAAACTTAAAGAGGAGAATTCTTTTATTGCGCTTGAGAAGGCAATCAATGATTTTTTAATTTCGGTCTTAAAACCGGCAAAATATATAAGCCTTGGCCCAGAGCCGTTATTGGCCTATTATTTTGCCAAGGTGAATGAGATTAATCTCATACGAATGATTATCCTGGCCAAGTTTAATGATGTGCCGGATACTCTGGTGAAAGAAAGGTTAAACGCAGTCTATGCCTGAAGAAACCTTAAAAAATCCACTGAGCATTATAGGCGAGGAGGATATAGTTCAGGGGTTTGGCGCCTTGGGATTTAAAACCTGGACACTAACCCAGCCTCAGGAATTTAAGCCGATTTTAGAAGAAGTAATGCAAAAGAATATACTGGTTTGCCTGGTGCAGGATAATATTTATACTGCAGTTAAAGAGCAGATAGATGCCTACAAGAACCTGGCGTTTCCGGTTTTTATCCCTCTTGCAAAAAGCGCAAAAACTAATTTATTGGATAATATCGCAAAAGAAATCAGGCTCAGGGCAACAGGTGCATTTTAATGGTGTAGGAAAGTATAGTAAAATATAAAAAGTTTATATTTATGATTACACAGATTAAAAAGCGTAGATTACACAGATTGTTTATGGTTTAAAAATCTGTGTAATCGGTAATTAAATCTGTGTAATCATTTTTTTGAGAAAGATGAATTGAATATGAAGAACCCTAAGATTATTAAAGTATCGGGTCCGTTGGTAGTAGCCGCAGGCTGTGGTGGCGCAAAGATGTATGATATCGTGCGCGTATCCGAACAAAGATTGATCGGTGAAATTATCGAGTTAAAGGGAGACCTTGCTTATATCCAGGTTTACGAAGAAACCAGCGGCATCGGGCCAGGCGAGCCGGTATATTTAACGCATCAGCCTTTAAGCGTAGAATTGGGCCCGGGCTTAATCGGTTCAATCTACGACGGTATTCAAAGGCCTATGGATGTAATAAGAAATAAATGCGGAGACTTTGTGCCACGCGGCATAGATGTTCCGGCATTGGATGAGAATAAAGAATGGCAATTTAAGCCGCTGCTTAAGACTGGTCAGATTGTTTCTTCAGGCGATATCCTTGGTGAAATTGACGAGACTGCATTGATAAAGCATAAGATTATGGTTCCCGCAGGCGTGGCAGGTGAGATTGTAGAAATAAAAGAGGGCAATTTAGCGGTCAAGGATATAGTGGCAAGAATTAAAACTGAGCAGGGAATTAAAGAAATCACCTTATCACAGCACTGGCCGGTAAGAAGGCCAAGGCCTGTAAAAGAAAAATTTGCGCCTGATGAACCGCTTACCACAGGACAGCGGGTCATCGATACATTCTTTCCTATTGCCAAAGGAGGAACAGCCTGTATCCCCGGCCCATTCGGTAGCGGAAAGACAGTCGTTCTGCACGAATTTGCTAAATGGTCAGATGCACAGGTGATAGTTTATGTGGGTTGCGGGGAACGAGGCAATGAGATCGCTGACCTTTTGCTGAGCTTTCCGGAATTAAAAGACCCGCATAGCGGCAGGCCTTTAATGGAACGCACCGTAATTATTGCTAATACCTCTAATATGCCTGTGGCAGCACGTGAGGCATCTATTTATACCGGCATTACTATCGCCGAATATTTCCGTGACATGGGCTATTCAGTGGCTTTGATGGCAGATTCCACGAGCCGCTGGGCAGAGGCTCTGCGGGAGATTTCCGGCAGACTTGAAGAGATGCCCGGCGAAGAAGGTTATCCTGCATACCTATCTTCGAGGTTAGCAGAATTTTATGAGCGCGCAGGCAAGATAGCTTGTTTAGGCAGCGATAAAAGAGGCGGCGCTTTAAGCGTAATGGGTGCGGTTTCTCCTCCGGGCGGAGATTTGTCAGACCCGGTGGTTCAGGCAACGTTACGCGTAGTCAAGGTATTCTGGGGCCTGGATGATAAGTTAGCTAATGCCCGGCATTTTCCGGCGATAAACTGGCTCTTGAGCTATTCTTTATACCACGATAATTTAGAGGCATTTCTTAAAAATAATATTTGCGAAGAATTCATTTCTTTAAGAAAAAGGGCCATGCGGCTTTTAGAAGAGGAGGCAGGGCTCCTTGAGATTGCGCGCCTGGTAGGAATAGAGTCCCTTACATTTTCCGACCGTCTGATTTTAGAAGTAGCCAAATCCATTCGCGAAGATTTCTTACATCAGCATGCATTTCACGAAATTGACACTTATACCTCTTTGATGAAACAGCACCGTATGTTAAAAATCATTATGGAATTTTACGCTTTAAGCCAAGAAAAACTGAAAGAGGGCATGGATTTTGAAAAGATTGTCAAATTACCAGTGCGCGAAAAAATCAGCCGCCTAAAATATATTGAAGAAAATAAACTACAAGAATTTGAGAAAGTAGAAAAGGAGCTAAGGAATAGTTATGCTTAAAGAATACCTGACAGTTTCTTCTGTTTCCGGGCCGCTGGTGGTGGTAGAGAAAACAGAAAATATAAAGTATGCGGAGCTTGCGGAGATTGAGCTTTCTGACGGAACTCTGCGTCGAGGCAAGGTCTTGGAGGTCTCGGAAGACAAAGCCTTAGTGCAGATGTTTGAAGGAACCATTGGTTTAGATGTAGCTGGTTCTCGCGTACGCTTCTTAGGCAGAACCCAGGAATTAGGAGTCTCTGAGGATTTATTAGGCAGAATCTTTGACGGGGCAGGCCGGCCGCGCGATAATGCACCTGCGATTATTGCTAAAAAGCGCCTTGATATTAACGGCAGTCCTATAAATCCAAAGTCCCGCGCCTATCCTCAGGAATTTATTCAGACAGGTATCTCCGCTATTGACGGATTGAATCCTTTAGTGCGCGGACAGAAACTTCCTATATTTTCTGGCAGCGGCCTTCCCCACTCTCACCTCACCGCCCAGATTGCCCGGCAAGCAAAGGTTTTAGGTAAAGAGGAACAATTCGCAGTAGTTTTTGGTGCAATGGGCATTACTTTTGAGGAAGCAAATTTCTTTATGCATGATTTCCGTAACACCGGCGCCATTGAAAGAAGCGTATTATTTATTAATCTGGCCAATGACTCGGCAATTGAGCGTATCTCTACTCCCCGCCTGGCATTAACTGCCGCGGAGTATTTAGCCTTTGATTTAGATATGCATGTTCTGGTTATCCTTATTGATATGACTTTTTATTGTGAAAGTCTTCGCGAGATTGCGGCTGCGCGTAAAGAGATTCCCGGCCGCCGGGGTTATCCGGGTTATCTTTATACGGATTTGGCTACGCTTTATGAACGGGCAGGACGAATTAAAGGTAAGGCCGGTTCAATTACTCTTCTTCCTGTCCTGAGTATGCCTGAGGATGATAAGACACATCCTATACCCGATTTAACCGGATACATTACGGAGGGCCAGATTATTTTGTCCCGAGAATTACATCGCAAAGGTATTTATCCTCCGATGGATGTTTTACCGAGCCTCTCGCGCCTTAAAGACAAAGGCATTGGTGCAAATAAGACTCGTGAAGACCACGCTGATGTCTTAAATCAACTTTTTGCCTGTTATGCCAAAGGCAAAGACGCGCGGGAACTGGCAGTCATTTTAGGGGAGGCAGCCCTTTCCGATTTAGATAAACTTTACTTAAAATTTGCCGATGAGTTTGAAGATAAATTTGTCCGGCAATCCGAAACCGAAGAGCGCCCCGTAATCGAGACTTTAGAAATTGGCTGGAAACTTTTGCGGTTGATACCTCAGGCAGAATTAAAACGCGTAAGACAAGGGTACATGGATAAATATTACCCTGCTAAATAATCTATGATACTACGCATTAACCCAAACCGGATGGAATTGCTGCGGCTGCGTAAGCGCCTGGCGCTTGCCCAGAGAGGCCACAAACTTTTACAGGATAAATTAGAGGAGATGATGCGCAAGCTTTTAGGATTACTAAAAGATATGGATACGCAAAAAACAGATTTTAAAGAGAAAACCCAGAGCCTTCTTAAGGATTTACTTTACTGCCGTATTACCAGCGCAAAAAACAATTTTGAAGATGCATTATCTAAAATAGATGCACAGGTTGTGCTTGGAGTTTCGACCCGCAGGATTATGAATGTTAAGGTCCCGGAATTTGAAATCAAGGAGCTGAAGATAGAGAAACGCTACGATTTTTTTAAGACTTCTGCTCAATTAGATTTGGCAGTTGCGGCTGCGCCAGAATATATAAAATCTTTATTGAGGCTGGCGCAATTATTCAAAACCTTAGAGATTCTTTCCTTCGAAATCGAGCGCACGCGCCGGCGCGTCAATGCCCTTGAATATATGCTTATCCCTTCGATACAGGATACCATAAGGTATATTACCCAGAAACTAAATGAATTTGAGCGCGGAAATTTAGTGCGCCTGATGCGGGTAAAAGAAATAGTTCGCAGCCATTAGTTTGACGGAATTTGCTCTTTTGGTTATAATAGATAGGTCTTTGGGCGATTAGCTCAGTTGGTTAGAGCATCTGCTTTACACGCAGAGGGTCAGAGGTTCAAGTCCTCTATCGCCCACTTATAAACTTTTACAAGATGGTTATACTTGAGAAATCCAATAGAATAAAGAATATAGAAAATAAGTTTAATGTCCCCATAAAAGATTTACTTTATCAGATGCACTGGTTAGAGGATATGAAGCACAGGGATATCGCTTTAACACTGAATACCCCCAGGACGACAGTGACAAGATGGTTTTGCCGTTTACAGGTGCCAACCCAGAGTTGTCGTAGATTTACCGATAAGAATCTTACCAGTTGGCTTTATAAGACTGGTCAACTAAAAAAGAAACCTCGATATGAAGGCCCTGACCGGAGAATCCAAAGAACCAGAGGTAGGCTTAATGTAGATTTCTTCAAGGAATGGTCGCCGGAAATGGCTTATGTTTTAGGATATTTCGCTGCCGATGGATGTATGTTTATTAATCCGCGGGGCTCAAAATATGTTTCATTTACTTCTTGTGACTGCGAAATCTTACAGAAAGTCAGGCGGATGTTGGGTTCTAATCATAAGTTTGGCGTAAAAAAGAGGCATAATAGAAACTGGAAAGATGCGTTTACCTTACAAATTGGCTCTAAAGAGATGCATAAGGATTTAATTAAGAAAGGTTTTATGCCTAAAAAAGCATTTAGGTTTAAATTACCGCCCGTGCCTAAAAAATATATGAGGCACTTTATTAGAGGTTATTTTGATGGCGATGGAAGCATCACCCGTGGATATTTCAAAAGAAAAGATAGGAATAATAAAAAGACACCGTATATTTTAACGTCTTTTGCTTCTGCAAATATAAATTTTCTCAGAAAACTATCCGAAACCTTAATAAGAAATATTAATATCGGGAAAGGATATCTCAATAAAAAAAGCGGCCATCTTTCATATTCTAAACTTGACAGTATCAAATTATTTAGGTATATGTATAAAGGGGTTTCAAAAGAGCAATATTTAGAAAGAAAATATAATAAATTTCAAAAAGCATTTAGGTTAATAGGGGCCGTGGCCTAGCCTAGTTCATGGCGTCTCCCTGTCACGGAGAAGATCGCGGGTGCGAATCCCGTCGGCCCCGCCAAATAAAAAAGCACCCTTTTTGTTCCGGGTGCTTTTTATTTTTTAAGTCGAGCTCGTCCGTTCTCCCGCCTTAAATCAAATAAAAAACCTCCCT
>JAGUUJ010000086.1 GCA_020063525.1 Candidatus Omnitrophota bacterium | reverse complement strand
GCCCGCAAGCCCGCAAGCAGTGCATGAATTCCATTGATTTATCATTTCTGTTGTGATATTTTATTATCAATCGGAATCTCGCAAAACGTTAGAACCTTGTAGAATAGACACCGCCAATAATTTCATTAATGAAATTATTGGCGGAAGCTAAAACAATGTGTTTTAACTCCTTCGTCAGTTGAATCCTCTTCCCGAATGTTAAAAAAATCGTTAATTTTTATCTTAGTTCTATTTTTTTCAAAAATTTATGTTTCGGCTTCTCCTTATTGGATACAGAAAAGCAAGGAGAAATACAATGGTTAATATCGGTGACTTTAGAAAATTAGAATTAAAAGTGGCTAAAATAAAAGAAGTTCAGGATCATCCCAATGCCGATAAACTGTACATAATTATTATAGATTTAGGGGATAAAACGAAACAGATTGTAGCGGGGATAAAGAGTTCCTACAAAAAAGAAGACCTGGTAGGCAAACAGGTGGTGGTAGTGGATAATTTAGAGCCTGCGGTATTGCGAGGCATAGAAAGTCAGGCAATGCTTTTAGCTGCTGGCGATGAAAATGGCATTTGTATCATTGTGCCGGAAAGGCAAGTCCAATTAGGCAGTATAGTAAAATGATAAAACAGGCTATCCCCAAAGATTATTGTTTAAGTTGTGTTGGTTGCTGTAGATTTAGCGAGCAGGATTCTGTATGGTTGCCATGTCTTTTAAACGAAGAGACCCAAGAATTATTAAAGAAAAATTTTCCTCCCTTACTTATTTCTCAAGAGAAAAAGATTCACAGCCTACCTAACCCCAAGCACAATAATTTTGTCTGTTCCTTTTTCCAGCTCAAAGATAATAAATGTGCAATTTATGCTTTTCGTCCTTTTGAATGCCGGATCTACCCGTTTCTCATCAACCGTAAGGCCGATAAAGTCTTTCTGGCTGTAGATTTAAGATGTACTTTTGTTAAGGAAAACTTAGAAAACCAAAAATTTAAGGAATACATCCGGTATTTAAACAACTTCTTTAATAGCCCGGCCAGAATAAAAATCTTAAAAAACAATCCCCAGATTATTCAGATATACAAAGACGTCTTAAATCTCGCAGAATTGAACCTATAATTTTATGGAACTTAATACATTGGCCATTAAAGATAAAAGCTTGTTCGATAGATTTTTAAGTTTAAAGGCACATCAATTATCCACTTATGCATTCGAGAACATTTATATATGGAAAGGGCTTTTTGATATTAAATGGTTAATACTACAAGATACTCTTTGTATATTCTTTCAAGATAAAATCAGCTGCTTCTTGTATCTGGCCCCTTTATCCGAGAATAAAAAACCGGGAGTAATTAAAAAAGTTTTTCAGATTATGGATAGGTTGAATAAAAATAAAGATATATCCCGCATAGAAAATATTGAAGAGGGAGATACATCTTTTTATAAGGATTTAGGTTATACCTGCCAGAATAAATCTTACGATTATCTATGCCTAAGAGGCGACTTGGCGCAGTTACGAGGTAATAAGTTTAAATCCAAACGCGCATGTTTTAATTATTTTATCAAGCATTATGAATTCCGATATCTTCCCTTTTCTTTAAAGTATAGAGATGATTGTTTAGAGTTATATAATTCCTGGGTAAAAGAGCGTAAAGCCAAAAATCTAGACCACATCTATCAAGGCATGCTGGAGGATAGCCGGAGGTCTTTAAAAAACGCACTGGATAATTATTCAGATTTAAATTTTATTGGCAGATTGGTAAGAATAAATAAAAAAATCAAGGCATTTACATTCGGATTCCAGTTAAATCAAGATACATTCTGCATATTATACGAGATAACCGATTTGTCTATTAAGGGCTTAAGCCAATTTATCTTTGCCATGTTCTCTAGTGAATTAGAAAATTATAAATATATAAATATTATGGACGACTCAGGATTAGAGAATCTTAAAAAGGTAAAGCTCTCTTATTATCCTGCAAAATTAATTCCGGCTTATATTGTTAAAAGAAGCAGAAGAAACAGGGACGGTTCTCAACTCAAAGCAAAAGTGTCCCCCGAAAAGGGGACAGTTTACGATTGTCTTGAGAACCGTCCCTAAAGAGAGGGAGATGAATAAGAATATAAACGAGATAGAATTCACTATCTTTGATACCGAGACTACGGGGTTAGAACCGGAATCAGGCGATAGAATTGTAGAAATTGCCGGTATAAGATTTAAAGGTAAAGAAAGGATAGCCACATTTCAAACTCTGGTTAATCCCCATAGGCTTATATCCGCCGCTGCTTTTGAAGTAAATAAAATCACACAAGATATACTTCATGGTGCACCCGAAATAGAGGAGGTAATGCCTAAATTCTTGGGTTTTATTCATAACAGCTGTCTGTGTTCCTACAACGCTACCTTTGATTTAGAATTCCTGAGGAGCGAATTAAAGCTCATCGGCAAGAATTTACCGGACGATACCGTAGTCGTGGATATATTGAAAATGACAAAACGCATTCTCCCGGAACTCCAACGTTATGCGTTATGGTTTGTAGCCGATAAACTGGGGATAAAAACTGAACAGAAGCATCGTGCGTTTTCTGATGTAGAGCTTACGCTCAACGTATTTAATAAGCTTAAGGAAATGTTAGAGGCCAAGGGCATATTGGATTTTACAAATTTCTTAAGCCTATTCGGGCTTAATTCCCAATTCTTAGAGGATATAAATAATCAAAAGCTGGCCAAGATACAGGAAGCGATGGATTTGGGAGTTAGGCTTAAGATAAAATATCTTTCCAGTTCCAACGCTTCAGTTACTGAAAGAGATGTCATACCTAAAGAAATCCGGCAGGACAAATTTAAAAACTACTTAGTTGGTTTCTGCTGCCTAAGAAATGAAGAGCGCACTTTTAGAATAGATGGCATATTACATATTGAAGTCGTATAAATTAAAAATCGACCCTTTTCGGATTTTTGCAGTCTTAAAAAATGAACGCAATTGTTTTTTCTTAGACAGCAGCCTGAATTCAAATTCTTGGGGCAGGTATTCTTTTTTAGGTATAGACCCCTTTTATGTTTTAGAGGCAAAGAATCAGGATCCTTTACCCAGATTAAGAGAAATATTAGGCCGATACCGGATTTATGCTCCTAAGAATAGCCTTCCTTTTTTAGGCGGCGCCGTGGGTTATCTTGCGTATGACTTAGGTTTTACCTTAGAAAAGAAATTAAGAAAGAGGCCTAAATCCGGTTTAGCTGTTCCGGATTGCGCCTTTGGATTTTATAATACCGCAATTATAATTGACTACTTTAAACAATTGCTCTATATATTCAGCGTAGGAATTCCTGAAAGAAATTACCATCTAGCAAAGTCACTTTGCGAATTCAATTTTAAAAAGATATATAAACTGCTTTGCGGGGTTAATTCATTTAGAGGCAGCAACAAAAAAGATAAGTCTAAGCCAAGCCACAGCCACACAGAATTAAAATCTAACTTTACAAAAGAAGATTATATTTTAGCTATAAAGAAAGCCAAGGAATACATAAGAAAGGGCGATATCTATCAGGTGAATCTCTCTCAAGAGTTTCATGCCAAAACAGATTTGCCAGCTTACCAGATTTATAAGCAGCTGCGTAAAATCAGTCCGTCTTATTTTAGCGCATATCTTGATTGCCAAGATTTTCAGATTTTAAGTTCTTCTCCGGAGAGTTTCTTAAGGCTGGAAGGCAATGCAGTCACCAGCCGTCCGATGAAAGGCACGCGGCCACGTTCTAAAAATAAACTTGATGACTTAAGATTTAAACAAGAACTTCTCGAGAGTGCCAAAGATAAAGCAGAACTGATAATGATTGTAGATTTAGAAAGAAATGATTTAGGCAGGGTATGCAGTTATGATTCTATAGGGGTAAGTCAATTAAGGCAATTAGAAGAATATAACACCGTATTTCAAACTACAGCTACTGTTTGCGGCCGGCTGCATAAAAATAAAGACAGGATTGATTTGCTCCGCGCTTGTTTTCCCGGCGGCTCAATTACGGGCTGCCCTAAGATCCGTGCGATGGAAATTATC
This sequence comes from Candidatus Omnitrophota bacterium, assembly GCA_020063525.1. Classification (GTDB taxonomy): domain Bacteria; phylum Omnitrophota; class Gorgyraeia; order Gygaellales; family Profunditerraquicolaceae; genus UBA1562. Next base: position 5,745 of record JAGUUJ010000086.1, on the reverse strand, counting down.
GAAGAATTAGAACCAAGCAGGAGGTCTATATATACAGGCTGCTTGGGTTATTTAAGTTTTTCCGGGACGATGGATTTGAATATCTTAATCCGCACCATATTAAAAAAAGAGGATAAACTTTATTTTGGCGTGGGCGGCGGTATCGTTGCAGATTCAAAACCAGACGATGAATATCGAGAGACGTTAGTTAAGGCGCAGGCAATGATAAAAGCTATAAATCCGTTATAGGGTTATAGCGTTATTGCGTTATAGCGTTAAAAAATCTTTAAATCGAAGATGAAAGAAATAGTTTTCTTAAATGGTAAGTTTTTATCTATAAAAGAAGCAAAATTACCTGTAGTTAGTCCTGGTTTTTTATATGGCTTCGGATTATTTGAGACCATGCGCGCATATAATAATAGAATAGTTTATTTTGATAAGCATCTTGAAAGACTTAAGAAGTCAACTAGATTATTGGATATGAGATGCCCGTATTCTTTGGCTAAGTTCAAGGAGATTATTTACGAGGCCGTTAAGATAAATGGCCTTAGAGATGCCTATGTAAGACTGACTTTATGGAAATGCGAAAGAGGGACAGATACTCTGATTATAGCAAAAAAATATCAGCCTTATTCTTCCCGGAAATATAATAAAGGATTCCGCGCCTGCATTTCTTCTTTTAGGCAGAATGGACATTCCTTTTTGGCGCAATTAAAAACTACCAATTATCTTTTATATAGATTGGCCTACGCAAAGGCGCGAGAAAAGGGTTTTGATGAGGCGATTATTCTGAATAATAAAGGCTATATTGCGGAGGCGAGCCGCAGCAATTTATTTTTGATTAAAGCTCAAGAATTATTTACTCCTTCCTTAGAATGTAGTTGTTTAAACGGCATTACCAGGAGAGTTATATTCGATTTAGCCAAAAAGTATAATATTAAAGCATACAAAGGGGATTTTAGTATTCTAGATTTATACGCCTGTGATGAAGTATTCCTGACTAATTCTTTGATGGGTATTATGCCTTTGGTATCTGTTGAAGAACGCCGGATTGGCCGAGGCAGGAACCGATACAATTTAACCCGCTTTTTTATAGAAAAGTATAAATCTTTGTTGGGAAATGAAGCTTAATAAGATAAAACTTCCGTTTAAAATAAAAAAACCGATTTTGGCTTTGGGGCCCCAAACAAAAAATACGGTCTGTTTTGGCGAAGGTAATTTTGCTTATCTTAGCCCCTTACATCCGGATTTAAGTAATCCCGCAGATTCTGCAAACTTCGAAAGGATAGTAAAATATTTTTTAAAAAAAAGACCTAGAATAATTGCTTATGATTTACATCCCGAATATCAATCTACAAAACATGCCTTAAACCTAAAACCTGACACCTATCACCTAATACCCATTCAGCATCATCACGCCCATATCGCCTCTTGTATGGCGGAGAATAATTTGAGCAATGAAAGAGTAATCGGCGTGGCTTTCGATGGCACGGCTTTGGGTAATGATAATAATCTTTGGGGCGCAGAATTTCTCGTTTGCAATTATAGAGATTTTAAAAGAGCCGGCCACCTTAAAGAGATCCCCCTTCTAGGCGCAGAAAAAGCAATATTAGAACCGGCGAGAGTTGCTGCGGCCTGGCTTTATTTAATATACAAAGATAAGTTTTTGAATTTAAAATCAGATTTGATAAAAAAAATTGATAAAAAGAAGCGGCAAGTCTTAAAAAATATGTATTTATCAGGATTTAATTCTCCCTTAGCCAGTAGTATGGGCCGGCTTTTTGATGCCGTAGGCAGCCTGGTATTAGGAAAAAGCAAGGTTAAATTGGAAGCGGAATTGGCGATAGAATTAGAAAAAATAGCTACACGCTACACGCTACACGCTACACGCTATAATTTCAAGATTCTTAAGAATAAAGACGGATATATTTTAGATCCCCTGCCTATTTTTAGAGAGCTCATCAAAGACCTGAAAGCAAAAGAATCGGAAGAAAAGATTGCCTACAGATTTCATTTGACTGTTGCAGAAATGATAAGAAAAATGTGTTTAATTTTAAGAAAAGAGGACAAAATAAACAGGGTGGTTTTATCCGGTGGTGTTTTTCAAAATAACCTTTTACTTTGTCTGGCTTTAGATTTATTATATAAGGAAGATTTTAAGGTATTTACACACAAAAGTTTATCCTGCAACGATTCCGGTATTTCCCTGGGTCAGGTGGCAGTTGCAAATCTTGGGAGTTAAGTATGTGCCTGGGTATACCTATGAGAATAAGAAAGATTAAAGGCGATTTTGCCGACGTAGAAGCAGGCCGGCTTATCCGCACTGTTAATATTCAGATGCTCTCTCATATTCGCGAAGGAGATTACGTTATCGTCCATGCCGGATTTGCCATAGAAAAAGTAGACCCGGAAAAAGCAAAAGCAACCTTAAGATTAATAGATGAGATATATTGACGAATTTAGGAATATTAACCTGATTAAGAAAATCTCGGAGAAAATTAAGGTAGCCGCGCCTTCAGATAATATAAATATTATGGAGGTCTGCGGCACGCATACGCAGAGTTTTTTTAGGTTTGGCCTGGATGAATTTTTGCCGAGAAATTTGAAATTAATTGCCGGGCCGGGGTGCCCTGTTTGCGTCAGTGCGCAGGAATATATTGATAACGCAATAAAGCTCACTCAAGATAAAGATAATATTATTTTAACCTTTGGGGATATGCTGCGTATTCCCGGAGCAATGTCCACTCTGGAAAAAGAACGGGCAAAGAGGGGTAATGTCAGGGTGGTTTATTCTGCTTTAGACGCCCTTTTATTTGCCCGCCGGAATCTCGGTAAAAAAATAATATTTTTGGCAGTGGGTTTTGAAACCACTGCGCCCACCATTGCATTGAGCATCATCCGGGCAAAAAAAGAAAATTTTAAAAATCTATTTTTCTATTCTTCTTTAAAATTGATTCCGCCTGCGATGGGTTACCTGGCTAAAGGGAGATTAAACCTTTCGGGCTTCTTATGCCCGGGCCACGTCTCTTGTGTAACCGGAACAAAATCCTATGAATTTATTCCCCAAAAATATAAAATAGGCTGTTGTATTACAGGCTTTGAGCCCCTGGATATTTTAGAAGGCGTTTACTTTCTTATACGGCAAATCACAAATAATAAACCGTGTGTCCAGAATCAGTATATGCGCGTAGTAACTAAGCAGGGTAATCTTAAGGCAAAAAATAAAATCTCTGAAGTTTTTAAAGTGTGCGACGCTTCCTGGCGGGGGTTGGGTAAAATTCCTCAAAGCGGCCTTAAGATAAAAACTGAGTTTTCTCAATTTGATGCTGAGAAGAAATTTTCTTTTAGTTGCGAGTTACGAGTTACGAGTTACGAGTTACGAAAGTGCCGATGCGGCGATATTCTAAAAGGCTTGATTTCGCCAAAAGAGTGCCCGTTATTTTCTAAGGCTTGTAAGCCAGAGTATCCGGTAGGCCCCTGCATGGTCTCAAGTGAAGGAGCTTGCAATGCGTACTATAAATATAAAAAATAACAAAAAACTGCAAGTTGCGACTGGAAATCTTAGATGTCGGATTGTAGTTTCTGCTTTCGCCTTGTTCCTCTTGCCTTTCTTATCTGGCTGTGCGCAAAAGAACGAATTAAAAGAGGCGCAGGAATATCTAAAAAAATCTCAAATATATTATCAGCGTGCAGCCAATCTTTATAAAGATTTAATTGCCAAAGGCAGAGATTTGGACAAGCTGCATTTTGAACTCGGCCAACTCTACTATAATCAGGGAGAATGGAAACAGGCAATAGAAGAATTTGAAAAGACCGGTTATATTAAGTCGAAGAAGTTTTTGGCTATCTCTTATTATCGGCTGGGTAATTTTACCGACGCCCTTGAGGTATTTAACAAGGAAGAGCTCCCCGATGACGAATACCTGTATTATCAGGGTTTAACCTGCGAGAAATTAAACCTCTTTGACCAGGCAATAAGTATTTATAAAAAAATAGAGGCTAAAGAGTTTGCCGCGGCTGCCTTGGAACGGCTTAATATAATTGAGAAGCAGGCCGGGCCTATGCATATAAAAGATATAGACCCGAAAGTATATAAGATTTTAGAGGCCGCGCCAACGCAGGATAAATATCCGCAGGCAGGCGCGCTTATCTTATTTTGCGATGAAAAGATTGAAGTTACGCCGCAAAATACCCGGGTTTCCACCATCCATTATATAATTAAGATTCTAAATGAACGGGGCAAGGAAAATTTTTCAGAAAGCCATATAGATTACGACTCTACCTATGAGAGAGTGGAGTTAGAATACGCCCGCACAATAAAACCCGATGGCACGGTTATAGATGTGGGCAGCCGCCATATCCGAGATGTATCTAAATATTTAAATTTTCCGCTTTATAGTAATGCGCGCGTTTACATAATATCCTTTCCGGAAATTACCGAGGGCTCAAGCATAGAATATAAAATAAAAATACACCGTAATCAGCTCATCAATAAGAAGGATTTTATTGTAAGTTATCCCTTGCAGGCACAGGAACCGATTATTTCGGCAAATCTTAGCATTATTTTACCCTCAGAGAGGACTTTATATATCAAAACATTAAATGATAAGTATAATGATTTCGGCGCTGAGCTAAAACCTAAAATAGAACCCCAGAAAGGACGCTTAATTTATAGTTGGCAGTTTAAGAATATCCCTCAGATAATCCCGGAATCCAATATGCCGGAGAATGTAGAGATAAATCCCGCAATGCTGGTTTCTACGTTTTCCTCCTGGCAGGAAGTCTATAACTGGTGGTGGAAACTCGCCCAGGATAAAATCAAAGCAGATGCCGGCATAAAGGATAAAGTCCGGGAGTTAACCAGCAATCAAGATTCCGAAGAGGCCAAGCTCAAGGCAATTTATAATTTTTGCGCACAGAAAATTCGTTATGTGGCGGTAGAATATGGACAGGCAGGATATGAACCGCATAATGCCGGCGATATATTTAAGAACAAATACGGAGATTGTAAGGACCAGGCGATACTTTTAGTCACAATGTTAAAAGAAGCGGGTTTTCTTGCCTGGCCGGTTCTCATCCCTACAAAGGGATGCTATAATTTGAATGAAGACTTCCCTTCTGTAATCTTTGACCATTGTATTGCCGCGGTATCAGTAAAAGATAAGATTGTTTTTGTCGACCCTACTGCAGAGACCTGTTCTTTCGGCGACCTGCCTGCGGGTGATCAGGGCCGGGGAGTATTAATCTTTAAAGAAGACGGATATAAAATACAAAATACTCCTCTTTTTCCGGCCGAACACAACTTAATAAAACAGGACCTTAAGCTCAAGATAAATCGCGATGAAACAATGGCCGCAGAAAAAACTATTTTCAGTTACGGCATATACGACCAGGGACAGCGGTTTTGGATGTTATATACGCCGCCGGAATTAATTCAGGAATCGCTAAAAGAAAGAATACAGTCTGTCTCTATAGGCGCAACGCTAGATAGTTATAATATAAAAAACTTAGAAGACCTTAATACGCCGGTAATATTAGATTATGCCTTTCGGGGCCTTGAGTATTTTACCATTGCCGGGAAAACCAGAATAATGCCCCAGCTCACCGGCTTAGATACATCAATGGTCGCAAAAGCTCAACGCAAATACCCCATTGAATTTTTTGTTTTGGATACTAAGGAAACAATATTTGAGATAGAAATTCCCGGTAATTTTGTTGTAAAGTATATGCCGCCCGGCATAACCGAAGAGAGCCCCTGGCTAAAAT